>JBFZEY010000240.1:0-4099 GCA_041306625.1 Spirochaetota bacterium
GTTATCTCGGCCAAAAAATGTGAGGATATTATACCACCATCCAAAAGATCCACCACGCAGCTGCCGTCCACGTCGACCGTCAGGCGGCCGAAAACCGCCTCGCCCAGCAATGTCCCGTCGTTGTTTCTCAACTGAACGCGGTAGCGCGCCTGGTTGGGCAGGACCACAACTGATATTCGGACATGGCGGTTGTCGCCCGACAGCGCGACCGTATAGTCGGGGAATATATCAGTGTTCAACTCGTCTTTGCCCCGCAGGGAAACGTTTGCTTCCGAAATGAGCGCGGGATCAACGGGAGCGGGAAGGGTGGCTATGATGATGTACTCGGCCGCATTCCGTGGCTCTATATATGAGCCGTCATCGGATACACTCAGCTCGAGCTCTCGATCAAAATGGCGGGCGGCGATCCCCCAGCGTATATCCCGGCCGGCGTCCTCAATAATCTCGCCGAAATCCTGCGCCTCGCACGAAACGATGAGCGCCGCCAGCAGGAGCGGCAGTAAATTAAGCAGGCGAATGGAGAACAATCGTGTCAGTTTCATCGTTTCTGGTAATACATGATAATCGTTGATTCAGTGCAATTAATTATTATCAAAGCATGTAAAGGTAAAATGAATAGTGTGCTCTACAATCGAACGCCGGCCCGAAGGGACAGCTTCAGGGCGTTGATGCCACTTCCCTGATCAATATAATAATAACCAGCCAGCGCCTCCGCAAATAAACCGGCATACACGCGCACTTCCAGTCCGCCCCCGAAGGTAAAGTAGGCATCTTCGGTCCAGATCGTTTTCGTTTTAAAAGTGAAGGGATCTTCATAGTCAAGCCTCGACACCGCGAGGCCCCCGCCGGCCCTGAAGAGCAGGTTGACCGGGAAGGAGAAATCGCTGGACAGGAGCAGGCTCGCTCCGTTCAGGTTCGAACTCATAGCCTCCGCCCGGCTTTTACCTTCGAAAGTAATATACGCGAAATCAAAGGAGATCCCGGCGAACCGCAGCGGTCCGGTCATCCCCTGCAGGGCCAGGCTTGCATCGATGCCTTTGTAAGAAGTGCGCTTCACGTAGCCGGGGTCGGACACGAGCGTCATATAGGGAATGCCGGCCGAAAGACGTACGGCCACGGGAAGCACCGCCGACGAGGTCTGGGTGATGGCGCCCCTGCGAGTTTCGACTGCTTCCCAGTTAAAGAGCATGCCGCCCGAGAGGAAGCCCTCGACGCTCTCAAGTGACGTGTCAGAAAGCATGATGTTCCTGTATTCGACGCCCCCCTCCAAAAAAAAGCCGAAGGGCAGGGCGTACTCCAGGGCCAGTCCCGTGCCGAGGTAGGGGTTCCCCGACCAGGCGGTCGTTTTCTTTCCGCCCGCCGGGTCGTCATACAGCAGGCGCGTGAAGGCCATGCCGCCGCCGCCGCGGACCAGCAGGGCGGCCGGGCCGCCGATGGGTACGCGCGCATAGATGCCCAGTCCCGCCATGAGCGGCAACAGGGACGACGCGTTGCCGGAGCCGCCATAACGGACGGTGATAATCTCGGACTCGATGCCGCCATGGCGCCATAGGCCGTTTGTCCCGGTGATTCCGGTGCGAAGCGTCGCGCCGAGCGGTGCGGGATTGGCGTAGTCGTCCCAGGGGGACAGCGGAACGGCACACCGCCACCCGGCCGCAACGCGGATCAGCGTGCCTTCTTCCACCTGGCGATACGGGGGTCTTTTCGCGACTTCGAAGTCCACCCATCCGGATTCGGAATGCGGTTTATTGAACTTGTTAATGGCGATGATATTGATCGCGTACTTGCCCGGTTTTAGTGAAAAGGAAACATTGCTCACTTTAACGGTCTCTTTGTGTATGACCGCGCCGCTTTCGTTGCGTATCAGGATGTCATAGCGGACGGCCCCGTCCACGGGCTCCCAGCCGATCGAGGATTTCCCGGCGGACGCGGCGCCCTCGGCGGCCCGGGCCGGCGCACTGAACGATGCGATCAGGCACGCGCAGAGGAAAAGTGCGGCCGGCCATGAACGGGTCGGGTTATTCGACATAGATCTTCCGTTGAGATTGTATTTCTGGTTTTTGCGCCGGGCCGCCGAGCGTTATGCTGAAGCGCGAGCGTACCTCGGGGCTGCGTCGCTCCACGGTGCGGCCGGCGCGGACTTCCAGCGCCTGCAGCGTCCAGTAGAAGTCGCCCACGTCGAGCCTTTCAAGCTCGGTCATTGCGATCGCGGTGTCCCGTGTCTCCTTGGTGAGGATATTGTGATAGATTCCTTTTCTCATATGGTAGAGCCCTATCCGGTACAGCGTGGCGTCCTTTACCGGTCTCCAGCGGAAATTCAGCGCATTGCTGTCGCGCATGTCCACGATATTTCCGTCCGCCGGCGAGAGCACCTCGGGCAGGGGCAGGGGACGACGGACGCCGAGGGCGCGCGGCGTGCTTCTGATCAGCTCGTTGCCGTCGTCGCCGAGAAGCAGCACGCGCCATGCGTAGTCCCCCGGCTCGAGGTCGTCCATGGTGATGCCGGTGCCGTCGACGGCGCGCTCGCGATAGGATGATGCGAATGACGCGTCGCGGGCCACCTGTAAACGGTAACGACCGGTTATCCCGCTACGCCTCCATGCAAAATCGACCGATGCATTGTCCGCCGGGGCGACCGTTGCGACAATGGCACCGTCCGCCGGGCTGACGAGCGCGATGTCACCGGTTTCGACCACGCGAAATTCTCGCGGCGCCGACGGAGGCGTGGAGGTCTTCTCGTCGATGATGCCGACAGCCCGCCAGAAGTACGCGCCCGGTTCGAGCGCTTTAGCGGGGCGCAGGACGTTGCCGCGCGCGTCGCCGGCATGGAGGATTTCCGTAAACGCCCGGTCGCGGGCGATCTCGACGCGTGTAAGCGGGTGATCGGTGTTCTTCTTCCAGGTGAATGATGCCGCCTCGCGCTCCAGCGCCAGGCGGTTGACGGCCGCCCCTTCGGCGGGGTAGACGAGTTCCGGAGCAACCGGCGTATCGCTTCGTTCGACCACGAGACGGCGCAAGGCGCCGGTATCGGTAATCTGTTTGCCGCCGGCGGATATGATCCTTTCGACGCGCCAGAAATAGGTGCCCATGGCGAGGTCGTCGACCGCGATCGACGTTCCGGCAATGCGTGCCGATTTGACCCTGTCTTCCATTTTTGCGTCGCGAAATACCGAAAGGGTCGACATGCCGCCTGCGGCGTTTTCGGACCATCGGAACAGGATGATGGGTACGTTCAGCGTGTAGCGCACCACCGCCCCGTCGGACGGAGTGATCGGCACGAGCGGTTCGCTTTTCAGGACCACGAGCCGTCGGCCTTCACTTATCTCGATCTTGCCCGTCACACGGTCGACGGTGCGGACGCGCCAGTAGGCTATGCCCTCGGGAAGGGCCAGCGTCGCGGTCTTTCCGGCAACGGGCCGGGCACCGGTCAGGGACGCGAACGACGGGTCGGAGGCGGTTTCGAGCCAGGCCTGGCCCTGGCGAAGGGCGGGATCCCATGAGAATGCGATCGCCGCCTTTCCGGCGGGAGTAAAAAAGTATTCGTTCGGTCCCGGCGAGGACAGCCGTATCGTAAGGTCGAATACCCGAACGTCGTCCGCCACCACGATACGCTGGTCGGTCGCCACGTCTTTCTCGTTTTCTCCCGATCTGACCCGCGCGCTTCCCCTGTTCAGCGTAAGGTCAAGCCCCTCGCCCCTGCCGCGCGAAAGGCTCAGCGCGCCTTCACCGAGCGCGACGACGGCGCCTCCGGCCGTGATGTTGAGCTTTCTGTCCGCACCGTCGCGGTTGGCCGCGATCGAGCCTTTCGTGAATTCAACGCTGACGTCGTCCTTCGTCATGGCGAGCAGAATCATGCTGTTTTCGTTTAACGCGATCTCCGTTCCGTCCTTGAGCTTTATGACGGCCTCGGAAACGTCGGCGGTGCGAATGGTGTCGTAATTGTAGACCGGGACATTCTGGGCAAGGTCGTCCCAGACGACCTGTGATGCATACTTGCGCTGTGCTGTCTGCCGCTTGAAGGTTATGGTGCCGATTTCCTCGTTGAGCGAGGCGCCCCTTCCACCTCTCATGTCGAGGTACAGGAGGAGGGAAAAGACGG
>JBFZEY010000241.1:0-3245 GCA_041306625.1 Spirochaetota bacterium
AGCTCGTATTTACGGATATACCAGGTGAGGTCCGGCGGCTCCCGCTTGTTCATGAATGCCTTGACCGCATCGGTGAGCATTCTGAACGTCAGGTACGTTTTATAATCGCTCACGCGGCGGTCCCAGCGTTTCTGCGCGCGCATGAGCGCCCTGAAATTCTGGTGCACGTACGCGACCTCCGCTCCAAAGAGCAGGAAGAGGCAGACGACGAACAGCGAAATCAGAAAGAGCGGCAGTATGCCGACCGTACCGTACATGGTTTGCGTCTGGATGGACATGCGCACGTACATGCCGAACCCCCGTCGCTCGGCCTCGAAAAGAAACGCGGCAACCAGACCGCCGAGCAGCGCGGACCCGAACCGCACCCTGGTGTTCGGGACGAACCAGATAAGCGAGGTGAAGGCCAGCGCCATGAAAAGGAGGGGCAGGAGGTCGAGGGGAAAAAAGTATTCGGCCGCCGGTTCGAGCCACTTGCTGTGACGGAAGAAAAACGACAGGGAGATGAGCAGGGGGCTGTATACCATTGCCATGGTAAAGGAGACGACGCGCAGGAAAAGGGAGCGCTGGTGCGATACCTTCCAGAGCGTATTAAGCGACTCTTCCACCACGCCGAAGAGCCCGATGGAGACCACGATAAGGACCATGATGCCGGGACCGCGCAGCTGGCGCGCGTTCTCGTAGAAGATCGAGATATAGTTGAGCACGGTTTCCGGCGCGAACGGAAGCAGGGCGCCGAAAAACTGCGCCACCTGTTTCGGCTGGACGTCAATCAGACCCGCGAGCATGAGCGCGGCGGTCACGACGAGCGGAATAAGGGTAAGGAGCAGGGCGAAGGAGAGCGCTGAGGAGCGGGTGAGGCTGTGGTTGCGCCGGTACTCGGCGAACACGATGCGCCAGAACACCGCGGTCTTGACGGCGTAATGCCAGAAGCGGTAGTTCTGATTTTTGAGTCCGTCAACCGCTTCGCGCGGATCAGACCTGAAATCGCTCCAGAATTTATTCGAAAAAAGGTACATGGCTATTACCCCTCACAATGCCCTGCCCTCGAGCAGCATGGACTTTTCCTCGCCCGCGCCCCCGGCGTCGCCGATCGCGGCGTTTTCGCCGATCCGCGCGTTGTCCCTGCCGAGTTCGACGGTGATCAGGTCCTCGATCTGCAGCAGGACCTCGATATCGTAATCGAGCGGTTCGGCGCAATAGGATTCTATGAGCATTTTAGCGAGGGTATGATGTTTCCCATTGGGCAGAAAACTCTCGAAGGCGGTCGAGCCGACCGGACCGATCACCACGCGGAATTTACCGCTCCGGTCATATATAGAGGTGCCGAGGATCGAATGCGTGCCGAGCCGGCCGTTAGGGTCGTCGCCAAGGTGCATGGGCTCGGGGAGCGGCGCCCAGCGAGGCATGAATTCAAATATTCTGACCGGCGCTACGCCGAAAAAGTCGGACAGCAGGGAACAGAGACCGGCGCTTCCACGCGCCATGCCGGCCAATAGTCCGGTGTAGGCGAGAAGGCGGTCTTCCTGTTCTCCCGAGGATGAAACGCCGATATCCGATCCCGCGAGCGACGCGACGCACCGCCGGAGGGACGCACTGTCATTGGGGTGAGAGTACATGCGGATCAAACGGTATTTCTTCCACGCCTGATAAAAGAGCGCGTGCATCCTGTTGTTGAAGAGCGTCAGGAAGTCGAGGAGCGCTCCCGCCTCGGCCTCATGCTGAACGATAAAGTCGGCGAAATACACCGGAAGCGGAGAGGTGATGCCCACGAGTCCCATGAACGAAAGGGTAAAAACGATCCGGTCTTCATGGCGCCTTATGGAGACGATATCGGAAGGCGGGAAACCGAAGGACGGATCGGGATGAAACTGTATCCTGCCCGCGCTCAGAGGATCGGCGATTCCCCGGGCATGGAAAAAAGATTCAAGCAGTTCGACCGTTCCGAAAAAATTGAGCCGCCGCGCCTCGCGCTCAAGAAGGTCGATCACATCGGCCATTTTCTTCCCCGCAGCGATTCCCATGAAAATGTTCTGCCCGAAGGCCTCACCTGAAACACGAGATCGAAAAAGGAATTTATCGAAATATAATGGCTTAAAAACGCGGCGAGGGTTTCGCCGAACAGGTGCAGATCGTCGATGTCCCTCCAGGCCCCTTCTTCAAGGATCACGGTATACCTGATCCCGCGGACGACCGATCCTTTATGGAGGTTTTCCGCGGGTTGCAGAGAAACCTCCTTGATCGCCTCGATCCTTTGCCGCCGGCCTTCGGCGCCCGACCAATCATAGAGCCGCAGAAACGCTTTCAGGCTTTCGGCCGTGGACAACGAAGAGTACCCCGAGCCGAGATGGGCGAGAAATGTCCAGCGCTGTTCCTCGGCCGGCGGAAGGCACGGCAACGTGGGACGCGTGATGTTTGAAAAGGATATGGCGCCCGGAAAGTCCGATTCCGGAAAGGCGATGTCGCCCTCCCGCACCTCATCGCGCGCAAGGGAACCGTTTGTAAACCAGGCTTCGATCGAAAGGTTCTCCTCGGTCAGGGCGTTCTGCCCGGCGCGCCGTCCGTCGATGGTAAGGATCAGTTCCCGCCGTTTCGTGAAGGCCGGGCGGAAGCGGGTGGTGTACGCGCGCGCGATCCCTCCGCGAAGCCCCTTGAACGAATGGAGCGGCAGGTAATCGGTGCGTTCGCCGGTGGCCCGGTGGACGCCGGTGACGGATATGACGCTGTGGGCGACAAAGGAATCCGGCCGGTCGATGTCCGCTATGACCTGGTATTCGTTTTCAGTGACCACGACCGGTACGGGCTCGGTGCTCCGTTTGAACAGGTTGACCGCGGGAGAACAGAACAGCTTGAAGTTCTCCGCCGCGAACGGCTTATCCGCGGGGAAATCGCAGTCGAAGGCGACGGTCACCGAAAACTTTTCCGGCGCCGGATCGAGACCGTTGAACTGGTCCCGGTCAAAACCGTGCAGGTCGATAAAAAGGAATTTTTCCGGGTACACGAAATATTCGAGCAAAAGAGCATACCCCCAGAAGGCGCGGGAATCGCAGGGCAGGAGCGATTCGTCGGGACTGAAGCCCCCGGCTGAAACCGCCGCCTGGCCTTCTACGGTCGCTTCGATCGAGGCGACGCTCGAGTCGGAAAAGGCTATCCGGGAGGAGAGGACATGGCGGGTGAGGAGTTCGTGCAGCGCGAGCGCCACCGGCATTTCGGCGTGCAGGTACAGCCGCAGCGGTTCGAGCTGTACT
>JBFZEY010000242.1:0-2510 GCA_041306625.1 Spirochaetota bacterium
ACAGGCCGATCGCCACGAGGCCGAGCGCGTTTACGAGCGCCACGAGCACCTCGAAGCGCTTGAGGCCGAAGGTAAAGCGGCGGCTGGGTTCTCCCCTCGAAACACGCTCGCCCGCGTACCCGAGCGCGAGCGCGAGGACGTCGGCCAGGTTGTGTCCCGCGTCCGAGATAAGCGCGAGGCTTCCCGAAACCACTCCGCCGATGTATTCCGCAGCGGTGATGACCGCATTGAACGCTATCACCAGAAGAAGCCTGCTCCCCCCGGTCCCCTCGCGGCATTCGCCGGCATGATCGTGATGATGCTGATGCATGCTCCCGCCCCTCCTGTCGGATCCGCCCGTCTCTCAAGTATAGCGCGCGTACTCAGCGTTTTCCGGTCAGCAGATCATAAAGCCTTCCCAGCGAACAGACGTAACCGAACTCGTTGTCGTACCAGAAGTTCAGGTCAACCATGGTGTAGTAGTTGTCGCCGCGCTTCGAGGTGCGGCGGTGCGTGAACTTCGAGTCGTAGATCGTCGAGTGCGTGCTCCCGACGATGTCCGAGCTTACCAGCTGTTCGGCGGAAAAGAGCATGATGTCCGGATTCTTGCGCGCGTACTCCCTGAACATGCCGTGGATGTGCTCGTTGTCGTAGTCGCCCAGGAGCGACACGTCGAGTATCACGATCGAACCGGTCATGGTGGGCACCCGCATGGACGATGCCTGCGAACCGATGCCCATCTCGCGGATTTCGGGTATCACCTCGATCACCGCGTTCGCCGCACCGGTGGAGGTCGGTATAAGGTTGTTCAGCGTGGAGCGTTTCTTGCGGGTGTCCTTTTCCCCGTCTTTGGGAAGCACGTCCAGCACGCTCTGCGAGTTGGTGGCCGCATGCACCGTGGTGAGCGAGTACGAGATGAAGCGCTCGCCGAAATGGTCCACCAGCGCCTTGATCGGCGGGGCGCAGCAGTTGGTGGTGCACGAGGCGTTGGATATCACCCTGTGCCGCGCGGTATCGTAGGCCGGGAAGTTCACACCGCCCACCAGCGTAACCGCATCGTCGGGTACGGGCGTGCCCTTCTTCTTGATCTTGAACGGGGCGCTGAGCACCACCTTCTTCGCGTGCTCGAGGTGCCCCCGGAGCGCGTTTCCGTCATTTACCGTGGGGTCGGTGTGCTTGCCGGTCGTATCGAATACCACCTCGACGCCGTTCTCCGACCACGGCACGCCGCCCGGAGTACGGTGCGCGGCATCCGAGAGCCACACGATCCTCACGCCGTTAAGGTACAACTCGCCGTTTTTCATCTCGACGGCGTTCTTCACGGGAAACCCCCCGACGAATCGCGAATAGGAACCGTAGGTGGAATCGTACCCAAGGTAGGTCGCCAGGTCCTCGACGCCCTGGCCGGTCTTCCTGCCCGTCGCGATCACGATCGCCCCGTGCTCCTTCCGCGCCGAGAGAAGCCACACCAGAAGTTTGCCGATACGCCCGATCCCGAAAACGCCCACCGGCGCCTTCGGCGACAGTACACCGCTCATACAGAACCTCCATAGACCACAGCCCTTTTATAATACGAAAAACCGCCGCACGATCCGGAACGCGTGAATCCCCCGGTCTTCCCGGAGGGATCCCGGCACCTCGCGATTGCGCGTCGATCCGGTTTCCTGTCAGCCGCATGCCGCGGGGAAACGACAGGGGTCTTCTCCCCGCCAGTGGTCCTTTTTACAACCTTTTTTTGACCGTCGCGTGGAAGCCGGCATACACGTGCCCGGTCGATCCGTCGATGGTCAGGAAATCGCCCTCGCCGATCACGAAACGGCCCCTGCCCTGCGCCTCCAGGTTCACCACCGCCCGGTTGGCGCCCTCGTCGATCTTCATGACGGAGAAGTCGCTCACGCCGGACTTTTCGAGCCGGCGCATCTGCAAAACGGCGTGCGAGGTCATGCCGCCCACGCAGGTAAGAATCCCCTCCGACTTCTTTATGCCGATTACGTCCTCCGGGTTCGTCTCGGGCCTCACCAGTATGATCTTGTCGCCGTGGTGGCGCTTGCGCACGATATCGATCCGGTCGATGTCGAACACCGCGCGCCCGCAGACCGCGCCGCCAGACGCGGCGAGCCCCTTGCCCAGCAGGTATTCCAATAGTTCGAGCGGCCCCTCCTCGAGCTCGTCGGTCTCGAAGAGGTGGTTGGTGATGCCGCGTATCTGTAGGATGTAGAGCGTGTCGTTTTCGAGCGTAAACTCGATCTCCACCTCGTTGCCCCAGCGCTCGCGGATGCGCTTCACGGCGTCGTATACCTTGCGGTACTGCTCGGGATAGCTGCGTTCCATGGACGAGAAGGGGCTGGATGCCGTGTAGGTCGAGCGCTGCTCCTCACTGATCGGGAACACGCGCGCCACGCCGCTGACGATGTCGTGCCCCTGCGCGCGGGTCTTGTACTCGCCGAAGAGGCCGATGTTCTCGTAGCCCAGGTAATGGCTGTGCACGACGCCCGTAATGGAATCGGGCGAGTTGTTTCCGAAGACCATCT
>JBFZEY010000243.1:0-5256 GCA_041306625.1 Spirochaetota bacterium
AGAGGGCCCTGACAAGAAGATGACGCAGCTTTCCGGCGACGACGTCCGCGAGGGCCTTGTGGCTATCGTGAGCGTGAAGCTTCCGAACCCCCAGTTCGAGGGGCAGACCAAGATGAAGCTCGGTAACGGCGACGTCAAGGGAATAGTGGAGTCGGCGACAAATGAAAACCTTGGTCAGTTTTTCGAGGAGAATCCGCAGGTGGTGCGGAAGATTCTCGACAAATGCATTTTAAGCGCTCAGGCGCGCCTCGCGGCCAAGAAAGCGAAGGAGCTCACGCGCCGCAAGAACGCCCTCGAGAACGATACGCTTCCCGGCAAGCTCGCCGACTGTTCGGAACGGGACCCTGCGCACTGCGAGCTATACCTGGTCGAAGGCGATTCCGCGGGCGGTTCGGCGAAGCAGGGGCGCGACAGGGGATTCCAGGCGATCCTTCCGCTGAAGGGTAAAATACTCAACGTCGAGAAATCGCGCCTGGACAAGGTGCTCTCTAACGAGGAGATCAAGACCATCATCACGGCCATCGGCACCGGGATCGGTGACGAGTTTGACATCGTGAAGACGCGGTACCACAAGATCATTATCATGACCGACGCGGATGTGGACGGTTCGCACATACGAACGCTCCTTCTGACCTTCTTTTTCCGGTACATGCCGGAAACCATTCGCAACGGCTACCTGTACATCGCGCAGCCGCCGCTGTACAGCATCAAGTCGGGCAAGGACAAGTTTTACGCGTATACGGACGAGGAGCGCGACAAGATACTGAAGGGTATTGACAAGTCCAAGGCGAACATACAGCGCTACAAGGGACTCGGCGAAATGAACCCGGACCAGCTGTGGGAAACCACGATGGACCCGGCGCGACGCACGATACTCCAGGTGAACATGGAGGACGAGGTGGAGGCCGAGGACGTCTTTACGGTCCTAATGGGAGACGCGGTGGAGCCACGGCGCAAGTTCATAGAGGAAAACGCGCGCAATGTTAGAAACCTCGACCTGTAAGGGCCGACCTGAAGAAACAGACCTATTTCAAGAGGAGAACCGGACGTGACGAAGAAGGATTCGAAAGAAGGGAAAGACCAGAGCCAGAGGGTCATCAACATAGAAATCGAAGACCAGATGAAGGACTCGTATCTGGCCTATGCGATGAGCGTCATCGTGGGAAGGGCGCTGCCGGACGTCCGCGACGGGCTGAAGCCGGTGCACCGGCGCATCCTGCACGCCATGAACGAGCGGGCCTGGCGAAGCGACCGTCCCTACGTAAAATCGGCGAAGATCGTCGGTGAGGTTATAGGTAACTATCATCCGCACGGCGACGCCGCCGTGTACGATACGATGGTCCGCATGGCGCAGGATTTTTCGATGCGTATCCCGCTCATCGACGGTCAGGGCAATTACGGATCGGTCGACGGGGACCCGGCGGCCGCCTACCGGTACACCGAGGCGAGGCTCGCGAGCCTCGCCGAAGAGCTTCTTAAAGACATTGACAAGGAGACGGTCGATTTTCTCGCCAATTTCGACGAGTCGAGGAAGGAGCCGACCGTGCTTCCCGCGGCCTATCCCAACCTGCTGGTCAATGGATCCTCAGGTATCGCCGTTGGTATGGCGACTAACATACCTCCGCACAACCTTTCTGAAGTGGTGGACGGGACCGTCGCCCTCGTCGACAATCCTGATCTCACGATCAGGCAACTAATGAAGATCATCAAGGGGCCCGACCTTCCGACCGGCGGCATTATAATGGGTGCGGACGGCATCGCCAAGGCCTATTCCACGGGAAGGGGAAGCGTCGTGGTGCGCGGTCGCGTGGAGATAGAGGAGGACAAGAAGGGACGCGAAACGATCATCGTCAGCGAGATACCCTATCAGGTAAACAAGGCCGTGCTGATCACACGGATTGCCGAGATGGTGAACAACAAGGAACTCGAGGGCATCTCAGAGCTTCGCGACGAATCGGACCGCGAAGGCCTGCGCATTGTCATAGGGCTCAAGAAAGACGCCAACAGCAATATCATCCTCAACCAGCTCTACAAACACACTCCGCTCCAGACCTCAATTGGCATTATCCAGCTCGCTCTGGTGAACAACGAGCCAAAGGTGCTCGACCTGAAAGGGCTGCTTTCCAATTATATCCTCCACCGCAAGGTCGTGGTGACGCGCAGGACACAGTTCGAGCTCAAGCGCGCAGAGGAGAGGGCGCATATCCTGCAGGGACTCAAGATCGCCCTCGACAATATCGACGAGGTCATCAGTATCATCCGCTCCTCAAAGACCGTCGACGAGGCCGACGAGCGCCTGCGCAAGCGATTCAAGCTTTCGCAGGTCCAGTCAAAAGCGATTCTTGAGATGCGCCTGCAGCGGCTGACCAGCCTCGAGGTCAAAAAGATAATCGAAGAGCTCAAGGAACTCCTGAAGCTGATAGAGGAGCTCAAAACAATCCTGAAAAGCGACAAGCGGATTCTCGGCATCGTCAAGGACGAGCTTCTGGTGGTCAAGCAGAAGTATGGCGACGCGCGCCGTACGGAGATACTGGTAGGGGGCGAGTCCTCCACCTCGTTCGACGTGGAGGACCTCATCGCGGACGAGGACATGGTCGTAACGGTCACGAACGACGGCTTCATCCGAAGGCTCGCCGTGGACACGTTTAAGAAACAGCGGCGCGGCGGCAAGGGCGTTACGGGGATGTCGTCCAAGAGGGAAGACTTTATCAAGCTGATGATGGTGGCGGCCACACACGATATGGTTTTTCTCTTCTCGAACAAGGGAAAGATCTTCGGGATGAAGACCTACGAACTCCAGGAGGCATCAAAGACGAGCCGCGGTAAATCGCTGAAGGGCATGATTAACCTGTCCGCGGGAGAGGATATTACGGCCATCTGCGCGGTTCCCGACATGGAAAGCGAAATGTACATCTGCATGGTGACGAAGGGCGGCATTTTGAAGAAGACATCGATAGATGATTTCCGCAACGCTAAGAAGGGCGGAATCATCGCAATCAACCTTAAAAAGGACGACGAGCTCTCCGAGGTCAAGCTCGTCAAGGGAGACGACGATGTCGTTATCGCCTCGCGCAAGGGTCTCCTCGTGCGAACCAACATCAGGTCGATGCGTCCGATGGGCAGGAACTCCTCGGGGATCATCGGCATGCGCCTTGCTTCCGGGGATATGGTGATAGGAATGGACGTGGTAAAAAAGGACTCCTCGCTCTTCGTTGTGACCGAAGGGGGATACGGGAAAAAGATGGAATACCGCAATTTTGCCACCAAGGGCAGGGGCGGCAAGGGAATGGCGTACCTGAAGGTTTCGGATAAAAACGGGCCGGCATCCGGTATACGCTCGGTATTCCCCGAGGACGAGATCATCATAGCCTCAAAGACCGGCATGACCATACGCCTTCTGGCGAAGGATGTGTCGATACAGGGCAGGGCTACAGTGGGAGTCAAGCTCCTAGACCTGAACGATACCGACATGGTCACGGATTTTGCAGTGATTTCGGAGGAGCTGTAAGAAGGTCCTTCTAAGCAGGAACGAAAAAAGCGCGGGTAACCGCGCTTTTTTTTGCGTTAAGCGTTGATTATTCGCGGACCATATAACTCTCGGCGTACCGCGAGTCTTCCTGTATCTCGTTCAGTATGTCGAGCGCGCGGGATTTTGTGGCGATGGGGCCGATGCGTACCCTGAAATAGCTCTTTCCATTCACCTGGGTCCGGTCCATGAAGGCATCATAGTTCATCTTTTTAAGGCTTTCGATTTCGGAAGTGGCCTTGGATTTTTTATCAAATGCCGCGACCTGTACCGAGTACTCCCCCCTGAGTGCATGATCGGACGCCTTCTTCGTGTCCGAAACGACCTCAACGGTTTTCTGTCTGCGCGGTTTGTCTCCCTTCTTTACCGCCTGCTTTTTGGCGGGCTTTATATTCTCCATGGGTACGACATGGTCCTTCGGGTCGGGTGTGGGTGGTATTATCTCCTTTATGGTTTCTGAGGTGAGCATATCGTGAGAAGGGGAATTCTTATCCATGGCGGCGAACTCATTGCCCTTGACCGCCGGGGTCTTATCCCTGTCGCCCGCGCCGGGAGTGAGAAGACGATCGATCTCAGACTGGGCGTTCATAATGCCTTCATCCGGAGGCGGAATCTTTCCCGCGGAGATCGAGTCCGTCGGCAGATCGATCAGGGAGTCGCGCTGCGTGAGGGTCTCCGGGGGCTTCTCATGCGATTTATAGAGGTTCATTCCCAGCAAAAACGATATAATGATTACACCGATCGCGACCGACGCGACTATGATGATGCGCGGCGTATCGAGGTTGACGGTATACATGTTCTTTTCCTTTACTCCCTTCTGGTGGAATTCTTCAAAGTGTTCCATATTTCTACTACCTGCCTCCTGGTGTTTTCCAGCCCGCCTGAATTATCGATTACATAATCGGCCCTTTTTACCTTTTCATTGAGAGAAATTTGGTTGTTCAAACGATCCTGAATCTCCTCCTTGCTTATATTGTCCCGCAGAGAGCCCCGCTCTAGCGCCTGCTCGGTGGCGGAGGTGACGACGATGTTTTTATCCATGAAGCGGTCAAAACCGCTTTCGAACAGAAGCGGTGTGTTTACCATGAAAATGGAGTCCGGGGCGTTTTGAAATATTTCGGCGGCCTTTTTTAATATAAGCGGGTGGGTGATTTCGTTAAGGCGTTTTACGCGCTGCGGGTCCTTGAATACCAGGTTGCCGAATCCGCGACGGTCGAGCGCACCGTCGTTTCCTATTATTTCAGGGCCGAATTCTACGACAAGCAGTGCAAGCCCTTCGGTGCCGGGCTCGACTATGTCCCTGGCGATGATGTCGGTGTCGATGATGCGGGCGCCGAGCTCCTCGAACATCGCGCACACGGTGCCCTTGCCCGATGCGAATATTCCCGTTACCCCGATCTTCATTGTTCGTCCTCCGTGTTAATCATATGCACTATTTTCGATTTCATTGAGTTCATGAGTGCCTCATCGGTATCTCCAGGGAGAGAGGCGCGCAGTAGGCGCTTCTGAATATCGGGATCAGAGAGGGAGTTTCGCAGAGCGCGCAGTCCCGGACGACGGGAAATGGCCGGGCACGACTCCATGGTCGAACGGATGATCGGCGTGGTGTCGAGAATGAGGGTGGCGAACGACGAGAAAAAGATTTCAGGGTCGATATCAACCGTGCCGGAAAGCGAAACGCCCGAGGAATGCAGACGGTACAGGTTCCGGATGGCCTCGCGCCGGATAAG
>JBFZEY010000244.1:0-3622 GCA_041306625.1 Spirochaetota bacterium
AAAACGAGAGCGCGCGGTCGAGAAGCGCCCGAAGCTCGGCAAGAAAGGGATAGCGAGGATTCAAACCATAGAGTCGCGTTCTCCCCGCGTTTCGGCTGTACAGCACCCCTCCAATCTCGAGTCTTTCGAGTTGTTTTTGAATCGGGGTGAGATCGGTACTGAAGTAACGTGAAATCTCCCTTGCGTACCCTTCCTTCCTGAAGCTCAGGTAGAGAAGAACCTTTTCCCTGTTTACGGATCCGAGAAGCGGTTCGAGCATTGTGTCGACCTCCTTTGTAACTCATATGACCTATTATAGATGTCATTATACGACGCGGAAACGGGACCTTGCAAGATCTTTTTCATGGTGTTGGATATCTGGAGAGCGAAGCTCCGCGCTCAATCACCAGGCGCTTCGACGACTTCATCTCCGTGGATTAGTTTTAAGGGAGGAGCCCACAGCGCCGGCAGATCCTGTATCTCGTCCGGTTAATCCGAGGCTCTTGTATTGCTTCTTGCATCAATTCAGTCATCGCTCAGCTTTGAGATTGAACTGTTTCGCATTGGTGTTTGCACTTAAAGAAATGGCCGGCGAAGAGAGACCTTCGATGATCACCGAAAAGGAAAAAACCTGCCGGTCGCTCCGAAGTTCGATCATTTGACGACCGCATCGAAACGCTTGTTCACCTCATTCCAGTTCACGACGTTCCACCAGTTGGTGACGTATTCAGCGCGCTTGTTCTGGTATTTCAGGTAGTAGGCGTGCTCCCAGACATCGAGTGCGAGAATCGGGGTGCCGCGTTGGATGTCGGGCAGATCCATCAGGGGGTTGTCCTGATTCGGCGTTGAGGTAACGGCCAGTTTCTTGTCCGGCGTAACGATCACCCACGCCCAGCCGGAGCCGAAGCGGCCGAGGGCGGCCGCGTCGAAGCGTTTTCGCATCTCGTCCAATGAACCGAAGGAGG
The DNA here is from genome assembly GCA_041306625.1 of Spirochaetota bacterium. Classification (GTDB taxonomy): domain Bacteria; phylum Spirochaetota; class UBA4802; order UBA4802; family UBA5368; genus MVZN01. The sequence continues at coordinate 945 of JBFZEY010000244.1, forward strand.
CGTTGATGGCGGCTTCCATGGCGGCACTCGGTTTGCCGCGCTGTCCTTTGGGTGCCATCAGCTTCCAGAACAAATCATGGTTGTAGTGGCCGCCGCCGTTGTTGCGCACGGCGGCGTTGAACCTGGAGATCTGCCCCTGCAGCGCCTCGAGGGACAAACCGGCCAGCTCGGGGAAGCTCTGCACCTGCGCGTTCAGGTTGTTGACATACGCGGCATGGTGCCGACCGTGATGGATTTCCATGGTTATCCGGTCGATGTGTGGTTCGAGCGAATCGGTGGCGTAGGGCAGCGGGGCCAGTGTGAACTGGGCTGCGGCGAACGCCGGCAGGCAGACGGCGGCCAGGGCGGCCGCCACCGATAGCATGCATCGTTTCATGGTCAGCTCCTTCTCTTTCAGGTTGAACAGGGATTTTAGAGGAAATCCGATTTCCGTGTCAAGATCCTCGCGTGGCTGGTGCGGCCGGTGCCGCGGCCGGACGGAGTCAACTCGACGCAATTTCGGGTATGCGGACAAACATGCGCGGGGTGCGAAGCGGGTGCCCCGCCCGGGGGCGGACTTCGCCAGCGCTGACAAAGGAGCGGATCCTCCTGCCAGACCTTCCGGATGAGCTGAGCCCATCGCGCGCACCTCTTCTGGAGGCGTTTGAGCAGAAGCCGTCGTACAGCACGAGTCGCTCATGCGGCTCGGGAATGTGCACGGACAGCCGGGCGATGAAATCGAGGACGTCCAACTCGATGGAGCCCCCTCACTGTTGACCCATGGCAAGAATAGAAGGATACGATCATGTGCTGTGCACATAACATGTTTTTTTAATAACGAATTAATGGTGAGCGAAGCAGGGCTTGAACCTACATCACAATCTCTCTGCCTGCTCTTCGATCCGATCAAGCAGGGATGAGACACCGAGCGTCCGCGCCCAGTTTCTCAGATACTCCAGATCCAATAATCCGTATTGGACCTCGTACACCCGCAGCGCATCGATGATATGCTTTTCGCTCCCGCCCGATTTCTCGGCCCAATGCAGTTTCACGAGAATCGTGTCCTCGGGCGCCGATACGGCGAGTCGCATGCCGAGAACATCTTCGATGCGTTTCCGCCGGAAACGGGACAGGTCGAAGGGCTGATCCGTCAGCATCCAGAAATCGACCTTATCGCCCGAATTCACATCTATGAGGTTGAACAGGCCATTTGTGCGGAGGGCATCCAGAATGCTCTCTTCCGTCAGATAGTAATCGGGGGGCGGAAAGGCGGCGGTCAGCGGCTTCGCCGATGACTGATGGATCGCCACTACGATATCGATATCGTGGGTCGACCTGGGTTCCCCCTGCAGACTCGATACGAGCGAGCCGGACACCATGTAGTCGATCCCGAGGTCATTGAGGACATCGGCGACTTTTTTCAATAATTCCTGTTGTGACATTTATTCAGCCGCTCCCGATAGACTCGCATCACTTCTCGTTCCGGCATATCGGGAAACCTGCGGCGCAGCCCGTGGAGAAACAGCTTCCGCGAGAGCTCGGAGAGCTCAAAAGCCTTTCGAAGCCGTTCGTCTGACGTCATCCGGCGAAGCGCCTGAAGATACACTCGATGGTTCGGACGTGGTTTCATGTTCGTCTCCATGACAGCACATACTAACACATTCGCTTGAAGGAGTATATTGCGGTGACGAGATTACTTCTTGCCCGCCGCCGAAACCGGCTGCGGGTCATTTGGGTAGGGAGCGGGTACCGTACTTAAAGATGATCATTCCTATCACCATAAAAACAACGCCACCAATTAAAACAGGAACGTTTTTAAAACCAAACCATGCTATGAGAGCGGCGACGACACCGGCCATAGACAAAACTATACCAAACCATCTCATGAGATCCCTCCTTAGAGTTATGCTGCCATGCTACCCCGAACAGACCGGGGGGGTCAAGCTGCGGATTAGTGCTACCTTATGAAGAAATATCTGGTGGGCGAAGCAGGACTTGAACCTGCAACCTCCGGCCATCTTTATTCTTCTTCATCGCCACGGCCCTCCCGGGCGCCATTTGCCCATCGGGGTCCGCCCGGCGCGCAGATCGTCGAGCACCGGCGAGAGAAACGCATCGAGCAGGCGGGCGCATTCGTCCTCGAAGCCGTCCGGTACGTCGATTCGCGCGCGTCGCGCGAACGCGCGCATCTGCGCAGGGCGGGAGGGATTGTCCCAGTAGTCCCGCGTGAGCGCGAGCGGCGCTTCCTGCGGAACCGGCGTGTGGCGGCGCGCGAACGTCCGCCGCACCGCCTCCGTGAGCGTCGCCTGGTCAAACTCGAATTGACTCGCGAAATAGTGCAGGTCGAAGAAGTCCTTGATCCTGCTGTTGCGATCGCCGAGCACCACCATCGCCTCGAGCTTCTCGGCGACGACGGCTTCCCGCGGATAGGCGAGAAGCTCCGGTGCGGGAAGGTCGAGAAGTGTCGGGTAGATGCATGTCTGCGGCGCAGGCCACAGGGCATCGCCCAGCCCCATATCGATCTGCAGGGTCAGGCGCGAATTGCCGCAACGGGCGGGCAGCTTTGCGCGTGCGCCGGCATACTCCTCCTCGGCGCGGATCGCTTCGATGCGGATGCGGTCGCCGTCGAACGTGACGGCGTCCGGCGGGACCGAAGTGGATACGATCGCGCGAAGGTCGTCAAGAATCGCCTCAAACGC
>JBFZEY010000245.1:0-2765 GCA_041306625.1 Spirochaetota bacterium
TTTATCACCGACGTTCTGCTCATCTCGCCGGCACTGGCTGGAATCGTTTTTCTGATCAGTAAAATCTGGGACGCCTCTATCGATCCGATCATCGGGGTCATCACGGACCGTACACGGACGCGCTTCGGCCGCAGGAGGCCGTATTTTCTGGCCGGGGTGGTCCTCATCTCGCTCGCCTTTTCAATGCTCTGGTACAACGTAGGCTTCGAAAAGGAATGGCAGCGAATGGCCTACGCGCTGGGCTCGTATATGTTTTTTACGACAGTGCACTCCTTCATGATGATCCCGTATTTCTCGCTGGCGTCGGAGCTCACGCTTGATTACACCGAGCGCACCTCGCTCGCTACCGTTAGAATGCTCTTCTCGATGGGCTCATCGCTTGTCTGCGCGGTGGTTCCCTACGAGATCGTCAAGATGTTCCCGGACGAGAGCACCGGTTTCTTCGTGATGGCCGTTATCTTCGGCCTGGTTTTCGGCCTGCCGTACCTGGCGACGTTTTTCCTGACCCGGGAGCGCAGGGAATTCCAGCGCGAACCCGAGCCGTTCAGCTTCAGGAAGACCTTCATCGAGCCGTTCAAGACCCCCACCTTCGTGAACGTACTGCTCATGTACCTGTTCACGATGTCGACGATGGACATTATCATGTCGATAATGATATACTTCATGACCTATTTCATGCAAAGGAGCGGCGAGACCAATTACGTGCTCGGATCGCTTCTCGTCGCCCAGATGGTCGCAATAGTCATCTTCTCGGCGATCAGCAATCGCAGGGGAAAAAAGCAAAGCTTCATCTATGCGGCCACTGCATGGCTCTTTATCATGGCCTCGAGTTTTTTAATCGGTCCCGGTCAGCCGGTGTGGCTCATTTATGCCTTCGGCGCGCTGGTCGGTCTGGGCTCCGGCGGTATGGTCATTATGATCTATTCGATCCTTCCGGACGTGCCCGACGCCGACGAGCTCTATTCCGGGGAGCGGCGGGAGGGGACCTATTCCGGGGTGATATCCTTTCTCAGGCAGTTAAGCACGGCGTTCGGTATCTTCCTCGTCTCCAATGCGCTCTCGCTCGCCGGTTTTAAAAAGCCCGTCAAGGAAATGGTGGACGGCGTGAGTACGCTGGTGAAACAACAGCAGTCTCCCGAGCTTCTCATGACGCTGCGGCTCATGCTCGCGCTCATCCCGGTCGTATACCTGCTCGTATGCATATACAACGCGCACCGGTACAGTCTTACGCCCGGGTTGCATGACCGCCTTAAGAACTTCCTTGCCGCGCGGCGAAGCGGCGCCGTCGTGGACCGTGCGGAAGAAGAATTTCTGAAACACTCGCTCGAGCGGCACGGCTAACCGGGGTGCGTCTTCGGTGAAGGGGGGATGAATATGCGTACAGGGGAAACAACGATTCATGTCGCGTTTCGTTTTCATGGTAACTTTTACCATTCCTATCGGGGCGATACGGCGGACGAACTCGGCTTCGGGAAGGATATCCGGGTCATCAGGCGGATCCTGGAGGTGCTCGACGGATTCAATGCGAAAGGCGTTCCGGTGCGCGGTACGTGGGACTTCGAGAATTATTTTTCACTCCAGATTATTATGCCGCGGCACTGCCCGGACATCGTCGAGTCGCTGAAGCGGCGGGTGAAGGCGGGGACGGACGAGATGCAGATAATGTCCTATAACAACGGCATCATGAACGCACACACGGCCGTCGAGTTCGACGCGGCGATCGAGCGTTCGATCTCGAATGCGGACTGTTCCGGGGTGCGGGATGTGTTCGGCTCCTTCGCGCCGATGGTGCGGCCGCAGGAGATGATGTATACGCCGGCGCACCTGTCGCTCTATCCCCGGCACGGAATAAAGTACATCAGCCTGTATTACAGCGCGATCCCGTTCAACGCCTTCAGCGCGTTCGTCCCCAGGCTGTCGACCAGGGAGCGTTTCAATCCCCTCAGGCTCAGCGCTCCCGGACTCGATGCGGAGATGGTGATGGTGCCCGCGTACAACCCGGGCGATCTCATCGACAACATCTCCCTGCGGCGGTGGGTGAAACGGCTGCGGCGCGAACAGCTCCGTATGGACGAGCCGGTAGACCTTCTGCTGCTCATTGACATGGACGCGGACGACGAGTTCTGGTACGGAATCGAGGTGCCCGTTCTGTCACGGATATACTCGATGGGACGCGGCCTGACGGGGCTCATCGAGAGCGTCCTGGACCTCGACTATGTGCGCTTCACCACGCCGTGCAGCTACCTGGAAAACCATCCTCCGGTTGGTACGGTTAGCCTCGGGCAGGACACCGCTGACGGGAGCTTCGACGGTCTGGCGAGCTGGGCGGAAAAATGGGAGAACCAGCTGCTGTGGACCGGGATCGAGCGCTCGCGGATTCTTGAGCTACAGGCGCTGCGCGTCATTGACAGCGTGTCGCCCGGCACGGCCATAGCGGCGCGGTCGCTCCTCGCCGAGTCGTTCGAGGGCAGACTTCGATCGCTCTCCACGACGCATTTCGGTATGGCCGCCCCGGTCATGAACCGCACGAGGCTTGCCTCGGCGGTGGAAATTGTCGAAAATTCGGTCGCGAAGGCGGCCAACTCCCTCGGAACCCTTCTTCCCGCGGTGGAAAGGGAAGCGCGTGGCGGGTTGAAGCTGTTCGATTATACCAGGGGTCTGGCAAGCGGCGCCATTCACTACAAGGCCTGTCCATCGAGGGCGCTGATGCGCCTTCCGCTGCGCGTCGGGGAAGTCGATGAAAGGCTCATCGTCCTTTTAGACGA
>JBFZEY010000246.1:0-12338 GCA_041306625.1 Spirochaetota bacterium
CTTATACTGATTATAGCTCCCTATTTCCTGAACAGCGCGCTGGAAATCTCAAACTCCATGCGAAAGCTGAATCAGTTCCTGTTCCGAATAGGCATCGTCGCAACCGTCACCGCCGGCGCTATCGTCGTGTGGGATCCCGGGACGCTCATACGTCTCAATACCCTTGTAGACGGTCGTTTTAACGCCGCCGCCTCTTTTTATTAGCGCACCGGCGGCCCTCTTCTTATTGCGCGTGATGTTTTGCTGGCGGCTTGTTTCCTTTCTTCGGTAAACGTAATGATTTTCTGCGAGGCCCGGCAGAAAGCGCCTTACACGTTTTTAAAGAGCATAATCGGGATACTTCTCTTCGGCTATTTCCTTTTCAGTTATCTTTACTCAATCATTTTCTCCGTCAGCCCCGCCGGATATGGGGCCATTCCCGACCCGCATCTCGGACTTGGCATAACCCTGCTCGTCGCATTCATGACGATTCATAGAATCGACGTCGTCAGCGATTATTTTTCTGAACTCGTGGATGTTAAAAACAACTTCGAGCGCATCGTTACCCGCGATCCGCTTATCGGCGTTCCCAACAGGGCGGGTTTTATACGCGACATCCAGGAAGAAATTGACCGTGCGCTCTTGAAGGATAACCCCTTCTGCCTTCTCTTCCTGGACATCGACGATTTCCAGAATCTTAACGAAAGTTATGGCGAGAGTATCGGCGACAATATCCTCAGGCAATTCACCCTGCGCCTGGCGGAATTGTTTGGCGGGACGGGCAGTCTTTACCGCATAGGCGGCGACGATTTCGCATTTTTATTGAAGGATATACGATTCGAAGACGAGGCCGCGAATCTCGCGGCCAGGATCATTACCTCACTGAGAAATCCTTTTTCAATAGAAGGGGCCTCATACCTCGTTACGGCCAGCATAGGAGTTCTACTGCTGCCGCGCGACGGAGAGGATCCCGAGACGGTCGTCAAGAACGCCTACAGCGTTCTACGTCATGCGAAGCGGACGAAGAACACCTACAGAGTATTCAATCCCAACCTCGTCGACGCTTCATCCAATATAATCCAGACGGTAAATCTCCTCAGGGACAGCATTAACCGAGACCTCTTCACCCTGTATTACCAGCCGATTGTCGACAGGGATAAAAGGATCGTCTACGCCGAATCCCTTCTCCGATGCACCAATGACAACCCCTTGCTCGGCGGGCCCGGGAATTTCATCCCGATCGTCGAGAAGGCCGGGCTGGCGAAAGAGGTGGACAGCATGGTCATCCACAAGGCCTTTCACGATATGGAGATGCTTATCAGGAAACAATTCAAGATCAGCATCAACCTTTCGACCGATCAGCTCGTCAACCTGAAATACAGCGATTTCCTCTCATCCTTCGCCGAGCAGCACGGAATCGAGAACCGGTATATCGTTCTCGAGGTGACCGAGAACCAGCTGATGTCCAATCTTTCCTCGGGAAGGGAGAGCCTGAAAAAATTACAGGAAAGGGGATTCTCCATTGCGGTCGATGATTTCGGCACCGGATTTTCATCCCTGGCCTACCTGACCGAGCTGCCGATAGATATCCTTAAAGTCGATATTATTTTCGTTCAATCGATTCCCGGAGACCCGAAGAAGGAGGCGATGGCGCACCATATCATTCAACTCGCACATGCCCTCGGTCTCAAAGTCATCGCCGAAGGTTTCGAGACACAGGAACAGTTCGATTTCTTCAGGAATCTGGGGTGCGACTTTTTTCAGGGCTACCTTTTTTCACCGCCACTGCCGGTCAACGAACTATTGGGAAAATACGGCAACTCATGAATAATTCCGATAGATTTTCCTCAATCACCGAAAGCGATCCTCCCGACAGATAGATGCGCTTCCTCGCGTCATTTCTTTTCGGAAATTCGGGTGACTCTGTTCTTTTTAACATTGATCCTGCCTATCGAAGTCATCAAGGCTATATGCTCGCCGGTATCCTCTATCACGGTTCCCTTGAACGTATTCCCGTCGCTCGTTTCGATCACAAGAAAACGGTCGACCCTTGACGGTTTTTCCGCTTTACTTGCGAAGATGTCCGCCTGCCTCAATATCCGTTCCGTGATTTCAATATCGCTTATACGGTAAGCCTCGGGAACGATCGGCGGTAACTCTTTCTGGTTCCCGAGCATCTCCGTAATAACCGGATCTTTCAACCGCTCGTTTATCCGGATGGAAACACGCCGTATCGCGTTATCACCTCCCGCCCTCGATCCAATCGCGAAAAGCTTTCTATTTGAAAGCCGTGCATATTCCGATGACGGGGCCCCCGTTATCACCGCCAGGTATGTCTCCGCCGCTTTTGCCGGTCTGCCTATACCCGAATAGCACCGCGCTTTGGTGTAACGGATAAACGGAAGGTCTCTCGGATTAGCCACGGTCTCCTCTTTTTCCAGAATTTCGAGGGCCTGCTCGTAGGCCATAAGATTGACGAGTTTGCGACTTCGCAACAACGGATCCGCTACGCTGCCGAGCACCCTTTCCCGCGCACGCGCGAATCCCTCCATGTAGCTCGAAAGAATCGTCGCGGTGATGGCACTGTTTTCACGGCCGAAATCGCGAATGATTGTCTGATAATTTCCCTTCGCCTTGTTGTTTATACCGGCCAGAGCATAACAATAACCTTGATGCAGCAGTACGCTCGCCCTCAAAGCATCGTCGATCCCACGCTTATTGAGAACTTTATCATAGGCCTGTATTGCGCGCTTGAAGAGAAAATTCCTCTCAAAATAATAGGCGACGTCGAGATCGATCGTAACAGCGTCGCTATCGGCGCTGTAATGCAGGGGTTTTTTCCCGAGGACCTTCCGGTTCAGATTGATCATCCATACGGCCGGCATCAGAATTATTCCGTACCCGGACTGTTTGAGGCGAGCCTCTTCCTTCTCCCTCATTATCAGGGTATCGAGCCTCTGCTCTATGGCGTCGGCCCTCCCGTGTTCAAGCCGTTCCTCGTATATCTTTTTATGTATCTCGTATGTTGCTACGAGTCCGATATGATCGACGCTCCCCTCACGGTGGTCAAGATCCTGAAGGCTTGTCTTCATTTCGTTCAGACGAACCGAGAGGGCGATATGATTGATTATACCCAGAAAGACAGTAATACAGATCGCCGCGAAGACAACGATGATCAATGTCACCTTGGTTTTCACTTTAAGGGAGGACCTCTATCGACTCGTCTCCGTCCTGTTGCCGCCCTGTTGTCTGGCCAGGCCCACGGCGGACTCAGCCCGTCCGAATATATCGTTGATGTCCGCGGCGGTATCGAGCAAAGCGGCGTCGGCATATACAATGCCGATACTGACCGTTATCGATAATTCGCCGTCCGCGGTCACCGTTTTCCTTTCCTCGACCGCACGGCGGATGTTTTCAGCCAGGGTACGGGCATTATCAAGAGAGCTTTCGGGCGAAAGGACGGCAAATTTAACGCCTTCAACCCGCGCGATGGTGTCGGTATCGGCACAGGCTCGAGTAATCGTCTTCGCGATTTCCATCAGCAGTATATTGCCTGTCTGGGCGCCGTAAATTTTATCAACATATCCGGAATCATCGACTTCGACAAGGAGGAACGCGGTCCCGCTCTTTCTTTTCCTGGTCCTCTTGATCTCCTCACGAAGGCGCTCGGAGAGGTAATAACTGTTAAACAGGCCGGTCGATTGATCCATTGTTACCGATCTTTCAGTCCTCCTTCTGCTCTCCTCCGAAGCTTCGACCTCACCGGCAAGCTCGCGTACATTATTATGAATCGATTCCGCCATCCTGTTGAATGTTTCCGCGAGGGACCCGAATTCATCGTCGCGTTCCAATGAAATACGCGCTCCGAAATCCCCGCTCATCAGCCGCCTGCTTCCGCGGTCGAGAAGATTGATGGGGTGAACGATGTACCGAAAGAGGAGCGCAGCGAATACGCCATGGAAGAAAAGAATCACAACAATCACATAGACGGCCTGGGAATACAAATTTTTGAGCGATTCGGTCATTCCACCAAGTCCCTTGCTGACGAGCAGGATGGGATTGGACACGGAAAAATCCGGGAGCGGAATATAGAAATACATCATTTCACGGGCTTCATCAATTCTCAAATAATACTCCTTACCCGCAAACGTCATCGTGGTCATGGAACGAAGCCCGTCTTCGATGTAAGATTTTGGCGGCTTAATCTGGCCGCCCGAACTCAGAAGAACATCGCCCTTTTCATTGAAAACAAGATAATCCCTTACATGGGGCTCAATCAGCTTGACCATCTGCTTCGCCGCATTTCCGCCGTCGCGCAAATCGAAGAGGTCCCCTTTTTTCATTTCCAGACCGAACTTTTTGAGTGAAGCGACGAGTCCGGCGACCTGTTTTTCCGTTTCCAGACCGGTATTCCTGCTGATAAGATCGATCTGGTTTTCATAAATAATGGTAACGATAAAAGAAACGTTGACGATGGACAGCAGAACATAGAGGAAAAATATCCTGTATCCTATGGATCGAAATTTATTTTTCATCGCAACACCCCCGGCGCACATGAAGGCCTCGGGGAAATGTTTTCCGGTTTGCCGAATCCGGCATCAGCCGGAAAAGCATGAATACGGCAATAATCATGCCTTGTTAATCCAATTTTCCGCCATCACAATAAGATACCGCACCGGCTCAGCCCAGTTCGATATACGCCGAGCGGTCAAAGTCAATGCTATCGTCCAGATCAGCGCCTCCGTGCGCGACCGAGACCAGGACGAGATATCGCGCCCGACCCTTTTCAAACCGAACCCCTTTTGCCGTGTCGACCGCCGCATCCCCATAATCGAGATCGAGGCCGTAAATGTTCCTGAAACAGAACTGGTACGACCACGGAAGCGAGGTCTTGTACAGACCCGTATCCTTGCAATTCAGGGCCAGAGCGCAGTGTGCGGGAGTCGTAGCCGCGACGGTGTATGGCGTCCAGGCGTTCCAGGAGGCCGGATATGCTCCGAGCACCGACTCCGCCGTCGCCGGGAACGCCATCCCGGTGATATTGTCATAATCATACAGAAGAAGCTGGCTGTGGTGCGCGATCGAATGAAGTCGTTTGAGGTGGTCTTTTTTTAACGAGGAGAATGTGTTTTTGCCGCCGTCTTTTGCGTGAGCGTCGAGAAACCCGGCGCCCTGTACAGACTGGCCATCGTGATAGCTGATTTTATAAAGCATGGCGACGGAGCACAACTCGCTTTCAGGCTCGCCGGCAAGTGTCAACGCTTTCATGACAAGTCTGATCTGATTTCCCGGCGTCTTAAGAAGTCGATCACCCGATATTGCGGACATATCCAGGACGAGCGAACGGGTGATTCCCGCGTCTTGCCATGAACCGGGGTAGGCGTTCTTCACAATTTTAAAGAAACTCTCCTCCAGCTCATATACCAAACCCTTCATGGAGTTTTCACCTTCCCTGATTCTGTTTATCGTTTTCATGGGCCTTCCTGGAATTAAAACGTACGATCTTGTCGTTTTATACGGCGGTTAAAGAATAACCCCCCTTCCGCAGATGGAGGGAAGGCCGGCACGCCCCATATCTCAAACCGATCATCCGAACGAATGCGTTACGCCGGTGTGTACTGTCTTCAATAATACCAAATTATATGGAACCGGTCAATAATTAATTATTATACAGGCGCAGGAGCACCACGATCTCAACGCTATAGAATGACGTGCGCGAAGAATCCCCGCTATGGATTTTTACAATGGGAAGTGGCCGTTACCGGCCTGATGACCGGGGCAGGCGCTCACGAGCGGCACTACCTGTGCGGCGGATAACCGGTAATCTCGCGTATATCCTCGTACAGGGGTTTCAGGCGGTCATACAGCTTCAGGTATATCTTCTCGAAGAGTTCGCGGTAAATGTCCCTGTTTTTGGGGATCGGATCGAACACCTTGCCGATTCGCGTCATCGCCTTCACCGCGGCGGGAAAATCCGGGTAGATGCCAAGGCCCACCGCGGCGTCTATAGCGGCGCCGAGTGCCGAAGTCTCGTAAGTATGGGGTCGCTCCGTCGGCATATCGAAGATATCGGCGGTAAGCTGCATTGCCACGGCGCTCTGCGAACCGCCGCCGGAAACCCGCACCCGCTCGATCTTCACACCGTTGCGCTTCTCGGTGCGCATCGCCCCCTCTTTCAGCGCGTAGGCCAGACCCTCCAGGATCGAGCGGTAGATGTGCGCGCGGGTATGCACGTCGCCGAAACCGATCACCGCGCCCTTCGCTTCCGGGCCGGGTATCTTCAGTCCGGGCGACCAGTATGGCTGTAGCATGAGACCCATCGAGCCCGGCGGAATGTCAGCCACCAGCTCATCGAAGAGTTGTTCGGGGCTCATCTTCCTTTTCTGCGCAATCAACTCCTCGCGCATGCCGAATTCGCGCTTGAACCAGCTTACCATCCAGAAGCCGCGATAGATCATCACCTCCGTGTTGTAGGCGCCGGGGACGGCACTCGGATAGGGCGGGATAAACGGGACGATCTCCACGTATTTGGTGTTGGTGGTTTCAACCGTGGCGGTCGTGCCGTACGAAAGGCAGGCGATCTCTGGGCTCAGGCATCCCGAACCCAGCACCTCGCAGGCCTTATCGGCCGCCGCCGCGATGAGCGGAAGCCCCGCCGGAATTCCCGTCTCCGACGAGGCCTTCTTGGTGATATAGCCAAGCATCTGCGAAGGCTTTACCAGGGCGGGCAGTACCGAAGGGTCCATCGGAAACATCTTCCATTTCATATCCGACCGTTTTGCCCATGCCTGGGTCTTGTAATCGAAGGGTACAAACCCCACCGTGCAGCCCGTAGAGTCGACATATTCGCCGACCAGCCGGTGGGTAAGGAAACCCGACAGAAAGAGAAACTTGTGGGTCTTCTCCCATATCTCAGGCTGGTTCTCGCGTATCCAGTTGGACTCGCTCTCGGTGATCGTGTATTCCACGGCCTCCAAGAGTTTCATCGCGCGAAGGGCCGTTTTCAGCACCGGGTTTGGCCAGCTTCCCTTGCTGGCGCGCCGCTGGTCGAGCCATACGATAGCGGGCCTGAGGGGCTTGCCGTTTCGGTCGACGTTCACCATGGTGTCGCGCTGGGTCGTCATGGTGACGCCCCGAATGGAGTTTTTCGGGATTTTCGTCGAGGAGAGAAGCTTTTTACACGTAACGCAGAGCGTCTTCCAGTAATAGTCGGGATGCTGCTCCGCCCATCCAGGCTGCTTGGAAAAATACGGCTCGATCGGAGTCTTGACGATGTCGTGCAGATTGCCCCTGGGGTCGATCAGAATGGCGCGCACCGATTGTGTGCCGACGTCGATTGCAAGGATGTATTCGTTCGATTTCGTGCCGCCCTTCGCTTTCATCCGGTTCCTCCGACCTGCTATATGCCGCGTATCCTACGAAACGCGCCGGTATAAGTCACTCACTTTTTACAGGCGACCGGGATGCTCTTGCCGCGGCGGGAAAAAGGATTTAACCCCTTGTTCTATGGTAAAACCGACTTCTGTCGAAACGGAAACACGAATACCGCCGCATGTAAATAAAAGAGTTCCCGGTAAAAAATAGTATTGTATTAGTCTTTATCCGAGGGAATCCTTGTTTCATCATCAACGCGATGGCGGTAAATAGATGGCACAGATGATCGAAAAGCCTTTACCCATAGCAAGGGACCATATTCTATTGAAGCTGAGGTCCGACGGTGCACCTGCGCCCGAGCCGGGGCAATTCGTCAATATTAAAGCCGCTTCGGGCACCGACCCGCTTGTGCGCCGGCCTTTTTCCGTTTTCGATTACAACGATGGTATAATGGAAATCATTATAAAAATTGTAGGGAGGGGCACCAGGCTCATCAGCGGCATTCCCGCCGGGGAGGACATCGACATGCTCGGGCCGCTTGGAAAGGGCTTCACCCTGATAAACGGCGGCCGCGCGCTCCTGATCGGAGGCGGCGTCGGTAATGCCCCGCTTTTCTATCTGGCACGGGAGCTTAAAAGACGCGGTACGTCCGTTACCTTCGTATACGGTGCGCGCACTGCCGACCTCATCTACTGCAGGGATCGATTCGCCTCGGCGGTCGACGAATTCATTATCTCAACGGATGACGGTTCGCAAGGGCGCGGCGGTTACTGCACCGAGACCGGCTGCGAACGGCTCTCCGGGGGCGGCTTCGAACGAGTGTACGTCTGCGGCCCCACTCCGATGATGGCGGGCATGGCCCGCCTCGCCGCGGACAATCCCGCTCCGATGGAAGTGTCGCTTGAGAATTATTTCGGCTGCGGCGTGGGGCTCTGCTCGGGCTGTACGATCGAGACCGATTCAGGGCTCAGGCGCACCTGCGTTGACGGTCCCGTCATGGATGCGCGCACGATCAGGTGGGATTCCCTTTCGTAGGGATAGGCTCGATCAGCGGCCGGTAATTTTTTCACGCAATCGCTCCCCATTGGCCGTGTCGATTCCAAAGAGCTCCACATGATTGACCACAGGGAATAGTGATGATCCGCCGGTCGCGATAAAAATGCGCGAGAGATAGCTCCGTCGTCCGTTAATATCAATGATCGCCCTGGGACGATTGTTTTCCAGCACCACGCTGATGGTCCTCTGGCGAAAGGAGCGTAGTGCAATTCGGTAGTGACTCCCCTCCCGCACCGGCTCGATATCGAAACCATAGGCCCTTCGCTTCTCAACATAATTCAGCTCTTCCCGCCGGCTGTCCTGTTCGCGCATAATCCAGTATGCGTCAACGGGCCGGACGCGGTTAAAAAAGCTTCCCGGAACCACGTTGGCGTCATAAACGACCATATTGCTGTTCAGGCTTCTCTCTATTATGAAAAGCCTTTTCGCCGGCGACTCTCCTCCAAAAGCAGGCAGGCACAGCACAAGCGCGAAAGCGAACGCCGTATATCGTATCATGTCAGCAATCTCCATTCGGCGATTCGCATATCACTTGAAAAGCGGCGAAAGCCTTTTAAATTCGTCGGTCCCGGAACGCTCAATGAACATAAACGCTATCGTCTCTGTTGGAAAGATGACCGCGCCCGCATCGCGCAGGGCGCTTATCGCCATCTTCCACTCGTGCTTTCGTCGCGAGCACGCTGCGTCCGAGGCCACAACCACATGGAAGCCTCTGGCCAGCAGGGTCAGCGCCGTAGTCAGCACGCAGATATGGGTTTCGATGCCGCACAGAATGACCGTCTTCCTTCCAAGCGAATTGATTCGCTCCTCGATAGCGCCGTCCAGCATGCAGTTGAAGCAGGTCTTGTCGTAAGCGTCGATTCCGGAGAGATGATTTCTGATGTCCGGTATCGTCGGCCCGAGCCCTCTGGCGTACTGTTCGGTGACGACAACCGGCATTGAAAACGTACCGGCCGTTTCGATCAGGATCCCGATGTTTCGCACCACATTTTTGCGGATGTCGTATTCCATCGAATTGAAAAGACGCTCCTGTATGTCGATGACCATAAGACAGGTATTTCCCTTTTTAAGGATAAATTTTTCAGACTGCATGACACCTCTTTAGCGTCAGTTTAACAAATCATTGCCGACCTTGTCGAGTATGCGATCGGTGTCCTTTTTCTTTTTGATGTTTTTCATAATCGACTTTTTCTGTCCGCCCGAGATGTTCTCCCTCGGGCCCTTCTGGAGCACCTTCACCTCGTGAAGGGCGTCCCGGCACAGCGTACACTCCTCATCCGGTTCGGTCCCCGGAATAAAAACCTCGCTCACACTGTTACGGCAGTTCGACGACAGGGTGAGGCCTGAAATCGCGCATACCTGTTTTTCCGAAAGGGCCGCGAATTGCGGGAAGCTGTATGCCTCCTCGTTCCTGAGCGCATCGCGCATGTAATCGCCCCATGCGGGAGCGACAACGGCCCCCCCGGCCTGGCCTATCCCGAGCGAAAGCCCGAGCTTATCATAGCCCATCCAGATACAGGTGGTGATTGACGGCGAAAAACCGCAGAACCATGCATCCTTCCAGTTATTCGTGGTACCCGTCTTCCCCGCGACCGCGCGGCCGATCGATGCCGCCGACCCCGTTCCCGATGAAATGACCGACTGGAGAAGACTGATCATTATCTGTGCGGTTGCCGGCTGGAGTACCTGCATCGTACCGTTCGCCTCGCGTTTCCTGATCAATGCGGCGATCTCCTCCTCGTTGTTCTCGAGAACCCTGCCGTTGCGGTCCTTCACGCTTCTGACGCTGAAGGGAATGACGTCTCTGCCGCCGTTTGCGATGATCGCATAGGCGCGCGCGAGTTCGAGTGGCGATACCTCGAACGACCCGAGCGCGATGGAAAAATTCCGGGGCACACGCCGTTTTGTTTCCGCCGAACTGAGCTTCAGGAGTTTGCCGTAAAACCGCATAACGTACTCGATCCCGAGCGTGTCGGCGATGCGGATGCTGATTACGTTAATCGAGAGCGAAAGCGCCTTGCGGAGCCGCAGCAGGCCGTAATATTCGCCTTCGTAGTTCTCCGGCACCCAGTCCCCGCCCTCGGTGTCGAGGTATACCAGGGGCGAATCGAGCACGGCGGTGGCCGGCGAAAACTTTTTCGATTCCATGGCGGCGGCATACAGCAGGGGCTTGATAGCCGAACCGGGCTGGCGCATCGACTGCATGGAGCGATTGAGCTGGTTGCCGCTCGTAAACTCGCTCCCTCCCATCATCGCCTCAATATAACCGGTCCGATGGTCGATCGAGATCAGGCAACCCTCCACTTTCTGATAATCCTTGTCGTCGGCATACCCTACTCGGTAGTGCTGGATGGTTTCCCCCAGGGCATCGCCTCCTGTAAAATAGTTGATGATTTCCAGCTCGTCGATCACCCTTTCTTTAAGCGCATCGTTGACTTTCTTCACCTCGAGCGAACCGGTCCGCCTGAAGGGATTGCAGTTAAACAGCAGCGAAAACACGTCGACCAGGGGGCCATACTGTTCCGTGATCTGGTCCTCCCTCCTGAACGCGAGGCTGCCCGAAACCGCCGTCTGACGCTTGAGGGCCGGGGGCAGCACCTTCTGGGCCGCCAGCTGCTTGGTGAGGTCCATGGTGGTATACACCAGAAGCCCCTCCTCGTACACCTTTTCCTCACCGTACTTTTTAACCAGCATGCGGCGCACGTACTCGGTAAACCACGGCGCCTTGTCGATCCTCGACGACCAGGTGTTCATGGTCGGGGGAAGCTCGTTTATGTAATAGAGATAATCCGGCCAGAAATCGAGGTACGCCTTCTCCGCCTGCGGAATGGTGACGTAGCCCGCCTCCACCATCTTGGCCAGCACGATCTTGTGCCGCTCGAGTGAGCGCTCCGGAAAGCGTATCGGTGAAAGATTGTTGGGCGACGAAGGCAGCGAGGCCAGGAGCGCGCACTCGGCCAGGTCGAGGTCCCAGACATTCTTGTTGAAATAAAACTGCGATGCAGATTGTACGCCATAGGCCCCGTGCCCCAGAAATATCTGGTTGAGGTACAACGTCAGTATTTCGTCCTTGGTATAGAAAATTTCCATCATTATGGAAATAAATGCCTCTTTGACCTTGCGATAGATGCTTCTCTCGCCGGAGGTCAGGAGTATCTTTGAAAGCTGCTGCGTGATGGTGCTTCCGCCCTGCCGGATCCTCCCGGAAAAAACATTGATGAAGAATGCCCGGGCGATGCCCTTCGGATTGACGCCGAAGTGCTCGTAAAATTCGGTGTCTTCTATGGCCACAAAGGCGTGGGCGAGGTTTTTAGGAATCTTCGAAAGCGGTACAACCTCGCGCTTCTGCCTGAAGAGCTCGGCAACCAGCACGCCGTTTTTATCGAATATCTTGGTGGGCACCTTGGGTTCAAAGCTTGCCAGCGATCTCACCCGGAAAAAATCCACAACGAGTATGATGATGAAGGCGCACAACACCCCGGCCGCGATCCCGACAAGGAGCGCGCGCGGATTTTGAACGCGCGAAGAGAACCCGCCCAGCGTGTCCAGGACCCATTGCGCAATTCCAGGGAGCCGCGAAGCGCCGCGCCGGTTCGAAAGTGGGGACCTCATCCGCGGAGAGTACCCGCCGAATCTTTTTACCATTTAAAAAACCTTTACCGATAGCCGTACGATCCGTTTTCACAGCACAGAACAGCCGACCGCCATTATTTACAAGAACAAAACGACCGCTTCCGGGAATGCTCCGGACCGGAAAACAGCACCACTATTTTGAGAATAAAATCGATTTCTATAAACTTACCAACAGCGCCGGAATAACAGGGCGTGTCGCATGAAACAGAAATTTTACTAAAAATAAAAAAAATGCAATTGAATAGAAAAACGATGAATATTATTCATAAACAGTTATAAATACTTATAATCATCTA
>JBFZEY010000247.1:0-3622 GCA_041306625.1 Spirochaetota bacterium
TTTATAATAATGTAATTTACGCTGGACAGGCCGCGAATAATACTTATGGTTTTGTCACCCAAAACGCCTCATCTCCTATAATATACAACAACACGATCGACGGCGGCAGTATTACCAACCCGGCGGGCTGGGCGGTGGGTATTACCATGATCCTTGGTTCTCCGCTGATACGGAACAACATCATCATGGTCAGCGGCGCGACAGGCAACCGTGTGGGCATCCGCGAATTTAATGCCGGCGCCGACCCGGCGGAGTTGAACAACAACAATATCTATAATTGCGCCACCGCGCTTTATTCCGATATGGACGGACATGGAAATCTGCTGAACATCACCGATGTTAATAGTGCCACCAATACGACACAGGTTCTTCCCGCAAGCGCATCGGGCAATGTTTCTATTTATCTTTACCTCGATTCCGAGTATCGCATTCTTGGAGCATCGATCCCCGGCCAATTGACCCTCGTTACACGCGGCGGATTCGATCTAAGCGCCAATCCCTTCCTCGTTGAAGACAAGGACGAAACCCCCCGCACCGTCCACTGGTCCATCGGCGCGTACGAGTACGACTGACCTCAATAAAATTATTGACCGCGCGCGCCCGCATCGCGCATACTGCCCCCCCTCCCGCGCCCGTTCGCGGGAAATTTTATTACAATGGAACACCACGCGATGAACTTTCTCGACCGACTCCATGACCGGAACCCCCTCGTGCTCGACGGGGCCATGGGCACCGAGCTTTTCCGGCATCTCCCCGATTACCGGGGCTGCGTGGAACTCCTGAACCTTGAGCGGCCCGACGTCATCGGGCGCGTGTACCAGGCCTACGCATCGTGCGGGGCGGATATAATCGAAACCAATACCTTCGGCGGCAGCCGTCTGAAGCTTGCCGAATACGGCCTGGCCGGACGCTGCCGCGAGATTAACCGCGCGGCTGCCGCTCTCGCGCGCTCCGTCTCCGCGCCGAGGGGCGTGTTCGTCGCCGGCTCCATAGGCCCCTCCGGCAGGCTGGCTGAGCCGCTGGGTGAGACGCGCGTGGACGAGCTTTACGAGTCCTTTGCCGAACAGGCGCGCGGCCTCGCCGAAGGCGGCGTTGACCTGTTTATAATCGAAACCATGAGCGACCTCCTGGAGGCAAAAACCGCCCTTCGCGCCGCACGGGACGCCGCGGACCTCCCGGTCATCGCCAGCATGACCTTCGAGGATAACGGAAAGACCATCAGCGGCACCGGCATGCTAGCGGCCCTCGCGTCGCTCGCGCAGGCGGGAGCGGATGCGGTCGGCGCCAACTGCAGCATGGGGCCAGACGGGCTCGTCGAACTCTATAAAGCGCACATCGGCCTTTTGCGCGGGATCGGCGCGCCGCTGACGGTGTGGGCGAACGCCGGGCTTCCCGAATTACGGGATGGCAATACCGTCTACACGCTCTCGCCGGAGCGTTTCGCGGAGCTTTCGGCGGTCTTCGCCGGGCTGGGCATAAAGGTCATCGGCGGCTGCTGCGGCACCACGCCCGCGCATATCTGCGCGCTCAAAGACCGGCTCAAGGGCGTTTCCGGAAGCGCCTTGCGGGGAAAAAGGAACTTTTCGTACATCACCGGCCGTTTCACGGCGGTCGACACCCGCGCGCAAGAGGGACTCATCGTCATCGGTGAGCGGCTGAATCCCACCGCCCGTAAAAAATTCGCCGAAGAGCTGAAAACCGGGCTGTTCGCCTTTCTCCGCGAGGAATCGCGCAAACAGGCGGACGAGGGCGCGCACGTGCTCGACATCAACGTGGGCGTCCCCGGCATCGACGAGCCCCTGGCCATGCGCGAGTGCCTGCGCATTCTTTCAACAGGCGTCAAGACGCCCCTCATGATCGACTCGGACAACCCGGCCGTTCTCGAAGCGGCGCTTTCGCTCTATCCCGGCTCGGGGATCGTCAATTCCATCAGCGGCAAGGGGAAAAGCCTCGATACGGTCGCGCCGCTCGTCGTACGCTACGGTTTCTTCACCGTGGCGCTCTGCATGGACGAGAGCGGCATCCATCGCGAGGCCGAAAAGCGCATCGCTATCGGCGAGCGCATACTCGGGGAGCTCGAGCGGCGGGGCATAGGCCCGGAGCGCGTCTTCATCGACCCGCTCATGCTCACCGAGAGCGCCGAGCCCGGCGCGGCCATGGAGACGCTCGCGGTCATCGAGCATTTCGCGAAAAGAGGGATAAAGACGAGCCTGGGGCTCAGCAATATATCGTTCGGCCTGCCGGCGCGCAAGCATATCAACACCGTTTTTCTGCACCTGGCCCGGGAGAAGGGACTGACCGCGGCGATTGTCAACCCGTCCGGGGTGCGCGAGATCGCCGAATATTCGACCGAGGAACGCCATGCGCTCGACTTCCTTACCGGTGTCGACCCCGGCGCGGCGCGCTATATCGCCTTCATGAGCGGGAAGGATGCCGATGCCGGTTCCAAACCGTCTGCGCGCACCGCGTCGTCCAAGCCCATAGAAACGATATACGCCATGGTGGTGGACGGTGACAATGACGCCATAGCGCCGACTGTTGAAGCGGCCCTTGCCGCTCATGCCCCCGAGGAGATCATGAGCGCCGGGCTCATAAAGGGCCTCGAGCGCGTGGGAGAGCTGTACTCCACCGGCGAGTATTTCCTCCCGCAGATGATCGCCTCGGCGAACGCCATGAAGAGGGGCTTCGCCGTGCTGAAACCGCTCCTTTCGAAGGCCGCCTCGCGGAAACTCGGCAAAGTGCTCATCTGCACGGTGCGGGGCGACGTTCACGACATCGGCAAGAACATCGTGGCGATGATGCTCGAGAACCACGGTTTTGAGGTGAGGGATCTCGGCAAGGACGTTCTCTCCGAGGACGTGATCGCCGCGGCGAAGGAACTCGGCGCGGATATAATCTGCCTCAGCTCGCTTCTCACCACCACCATGAACGAGATGCGCGTCGTCGCGGAACGAGTGCGCGAAGAGGGACTCACCGCAAAGCTTCTCATCGGCGGCGCGGTCGTCAACGAGGAGTATGCCCGGAGCATCGGCGCGCAGTACGCCCCCGACGCCGTGTCGGGCGTGGCGAAGGCCAGGGCGCTCATGGATGCCTGAGCGTCCGATCGGTCTGTTTACATGAAACCGGCCGCAATGGCGCCGGGAGCGCCGGCACGCCGTGCCATCACCCCCATTTTTACCTCGTTTTGCGTCATATTTTTGTTGACATAAGCCGCCCCCGCGCGAATATCGAACGAGGCTTAAAGGTCTAATTTTTCTTAATAATTCATGTTCTTTTTCATATTTAACGTAGAGTAGCCCGCCTCCAGGGCTGCCCGTATCATCTTTAAAAGTAAAGGAGACAGTGTG
This sequence comes from Spirochaetota bacterium, assembly GCA_041306625.1. Lineage (GTDB taxonomy): Bacteria > Spirochaetota > UBA4802 > UBA4802 > UBA5368 > MVZN01. The sequence goes on from JBFZEY010000247.1 coordinate 3,348, forward strand.
TGAAACGGCTACGATCATTACTGCTTTTCTTCCTTCCCTTTGTTGTCTTTACCTACGGTTCGTTCATAGTGTTTCAGGCGGCCTGCGATCGCGCCATGAGCGTCCAGGCCGAAAAGCTCCTCCCGTTCAACCATAAATCACATGTCACCAAATACGACGCGTCGGACTGCGAGCTCTGTCACGGGTATTACGATAACGGCAGATTCAAGGGGCTCCCGACGGTTGGCGACTGCAAGATGTGCCACGACGGGAATACCGCCAAGGAAAAGGCCTTT
>JBFZEY010000248.1:0-3235 GCA_041306625.1 Spirochaetota bacterium
CCAGGAAGAAGCGCCCCCGGGCATGACCGATATCAAACGGATACAACGATTCCTCGATAAATCGGGATGGGTGAGCGTCCCCGCGTCGGTGTGCTTCCTCGCGGCGGGCGAATACAATGAGAATTTTCTCATCACCGGTGCCGACGGGGCGCGCAGCGTCTTCAGGGTCAATCACGGCAGCCAGCTCGGCCTTGCCGACCAGGTCGCCTACGAGTTCGGGGTGCTCCGCGCGGTGCACCCCTCGGGCGTCACACCCGAGCCGTACCGCTATGACCCGGCCCCGCCGGGCATAGGAGGCGGCGCGCTGCTCATGGAATACCTGCCGGGCGTTCCGCTCGACTACGCGCGCGACTACCCGGCCGCGGCCGCAGTGTTCGCGCGCATCCACGCGCTGCCCTCCGAGGCGGCGGGCCTCGTCGAGCAGCCCGCGCCGGTGCTCGACATCGCCCGCGAGAGCCTGGGCCTTCTCACGCGCTACGGAGACCACCCGCTGCGGGAAGAACAAAAGGCGCTCCTCGATTATCACGGGGACGTCGTACGCATGGGCGCCGATACGGCGCCGCTGTTCTCAGGCGAGCCGCCGTGCATCGTGAACACCGAGGTCAACTCGCACAACTTCCTGATCGACGGCGCGAACGCGTACCTGGTGGACTGGGAGAAGGCCGTGCGCTCGTTGCGCTACCAGGACCTGGGGCATTTCCTGGTGCCGACCACGACACTGTGGCGAAGCGAATACGTCTATGGCGAGGAGGAAAAACTCCGTTTTCTCGGCCGCTACCGCGAGCTCTCCGGCTGCGGCGCGGACATGGAAGGCCTGCGCGAAAAGACGCGCATCCTCGAGCGCACCATCCTTCTGCGGGGACTTTCGTGGTGTTACATGGCCTACTACGAGTACACCAGAAGCGACAGGCCGCTCACGAACGCGTATACCTTCAAGAAGATCCGGAACTACCTCGGCGATATCCCGTGGTTCCTGGCGAGCGTATGAGCGGCGCGCCCCTTATTTCGGTCGTCATTCCCGTGTTTCACGAGGAGGTTCTCATCGACCGGTGCACGGACGGGGTGCGCCGCCGCGTGGGGACGTTCGGTTCGTTCGAGATCATCGTGGTTGACGGCGACCCGCAGGGGAGCACGCTCGCGGCGATGCGTCCGGGCGGCGCGCGGGGGATTCGCGCCCCGCGGGGAAGGGCCCTGCAGATGAACGCCGGTGCGCGCGAGGCCCGCGGCGACGTGCTGCTCTTTCTGCACGCGGACACGGAGCTTCCGGACGGCTGGCCCGGCGCGGTGGGGGCCGCCCTTGCGGACGGGCGCCTCGTCGGCGGCGCGTTCGACATGGAGATCGACTCGGACCGTCCGGTCTATGCGATAATCGCCCGGATGTCCTCGCGAAAGCACCGTATAACGCGCGTCCCCTACGGCGACCAGGCGATATTCCTCAGGCGCGAGTACTTTTTTCGAATCGGCGGCTACGCCGAGATCCCGCTCATGGAGGACGTCGAGCTGATGAAGCGGGTCAAACGGCTCGGGGGGCGGCTCGCGTTCCTCGATGAACGGGTGCGCACCTCGCCGCGGCGCTGGGAGAAAGAGGGCGTGGTCTATGCCACGCTCCGGAATTATCTGCTGCAGATACTGTATTGTGCCGGCGTATCGCCCGAGCGGCTGGTGCGCCTGTATTACAGGCGGTGAGGGACGGGACCGGAAAACCATGAATACCGACCGGCGAAGGATCATCGTGTTCGTTAAATACCCGCGGGAGAACGCGGTGAAGACCCGGCTTGCGCACGATATCGGCGCTCGCCGCGCGGCCGAGCTTTCCCGGCTGATGGCCATGGACGCCGTGGACGCGGCGATGGAAACGGGCGGGGAGGTTGTGGTCGCGTTTACGCCGGACGGGAACGCCGGGGCCTTCGCGGAATGGCTGGGGCGCGACGTCCTCTTCGAGGCTCAGGGGACGGGCGACATCGGCGCGCGCATGCTTCGCTCGTTCGAATCCGCCTTCGCCGCGGGCGCGACGGCCGCGGTGCTCGTCGGCAGCGACATCCCCGATCTCTCGGCCGATATCATCGACCGCGCCTTCGCCCTGCTCGCCGTTCACGACGCGGTACTGGGGCCGGCGGCCGACGGCGGGTACTACCTCATCGGCTTTTCCCGCGCGGGCTTTCTGCCCGATGTCTTCGGGGGCATGCGGTGGAGCACGGCGCTGGTGGCCGTGCGCACGCTGGATATCCTGCGCGACTCCGGAAAAAACTGCGCGCTTCTGCCGAAACTGCGCGATATCGATACGCTGAACGACCTGAGATCGTGGATGAGCGATATGAGGGCCGCCGGGAGGCGGGCGCGTTCCACCCGCACGAGGCGCTACTACGAGAACGAGCTGGCACAGGAGGCGGGATCATGACGGCAAAAATCGCGGTATCGGCCGCGGCATTCCTGCTTTTCTTCATTATAGAAGGGGTACTGCCGCATTTCGCGGACAGGGCTTTCCGCGGCCGCCTGCGCCATTCGGCGAATAACCTCGGCATGGGTCTCGCCAACGGTCTGGTGGTCGGCCTCGCCGCGGGACTGCTCGCGCTCGCCGCGGCCGAATGGTCGGCCCGGCATTCCTTCGGGCTCGCCCGCGCCTTCACCTTCCCGCGGTTCGATGCGCCGCTGAAGGCGCTCATGCTTTTCGTGCTCTTCGACCTGTGGATGTACTGCTGGCACCGGCTCAACCACCGCGTTAGAATCCTCTGGATGCTTCACCGCGCGCACCACGCCGACCGCGCAATGGACGCGTCCACGGCCGTGCGCTTCCATCCCCTCGAAATACTCGCCTCGTCGGTGCTTCGCCCCCTGGTCATCGTTCTGCTCGGCATGGAGATCGCGCACCTGGCCGTGTACGAAGCGGTGCTTCTGCCGGTCATTCTCTTTCACCACAGCAATTTCGCGCTTCCCGCCGGAGCGGACCGCGCGCTGCGCGCGCTCGTCGTCACGCCCGACATGCACCGCGTGCACCACTCCAGGGTGGTGGCGGAGACGCATTCGAATTACTCGTCGGTATTCTCGTTCTGGGACCGCCTGTTCGGGAGCTATCGGGAACGCGAGGATACGCGCTCGATCGACCTGGGGCTTAATATCCTGCGGGATGAGCGATGGCAGGGATTTGTGGGGATACTGCTGACGCCGTTTTCCGGGATGCTCGGGCGGAAATGAGAGAGTGAGCGACGAAAGTTGCAGCACGGGCGGGATCCTGGTG
>JBFZEY010000249.1:0-6249 GCA_041306625.1 Spirochaetota bacterium
GGAGGACGTAAGCGCGCTCTTCGACGCGGCGGTTAAGGCCTTTGGCCGGGTAGACATTCTCATCAACAACGTCGGTATGAACCTGCTTACCGCTTCGGTTATCGATACGGAACCGGCAACCTGGACGAAAATAATAGAGTCGAACCTTACCGGTACCTTTTTGTGTTCGCGAAAGGCGGCGATGCTCATGCGCGAACAGAAGCGGGGCCGCATAATCAGCATTTCGTCCATCGCCGGAAGAAAGGCCGCGCCCGCAATGGGAATATACGGAATCGCCAAGGCCGGAATCGATATGCTTACCAGAGTGCTGGCGTTTGAACTGGCGCAGTTCAATATCCAGGTAAACGCTGTCGCGCCCTGCATGGTAAAAACCGACTTCAGCAAGCCCTTCTGGTCCAATGACGATCTAAGGGCGCAGATAGAAAAAGGCATACCCCTGGGAAGGATTGCGGAGGTGGACGATGTGATCCATCCGGTGCTTTTCCTTTGTTCCGACAAGGCGGAATTCATTACCGGCCAGGTGCTTGTGGTCGACGGCGGAACGCTGGCCTGACGGATGTGAAAAATAGCAACTTTTACTTGTGTAAAATGTCGAAATGGAGTAATAGTGGTCTGACTGAAGGGTGCGGGAGGGTGCCATGGAGGTTCAGGCGATCAGCGGTCCGGACATAGTTCCGCAGGGCTTTTCGGCGCGCAGCGAAACGCCCGTCGCTCAGGCCCCCGTCGAGGAACGGCGGGATGAGCGAACGCAGACGCGGGTGGAAGAACGGGGCGCCGTTATTGATGCTTATGCGTAGGGTGGCGGAATGGCCATAACCAAGGCGGAAAAATCCGTTTATAACGATTACATCAAAGACTTCAAAACAAAGAAAGACGCATCGTATAAACGGATCACCGAGCTCGAAAAGAAAAAAAAGGAAATGCCCCGGATCAAGGGCTACCTCACGGTGGAAGCCGTGATAGAGCTTTTGAAGATAATCATGCTTGATCTGAGCATGAACGACGCCTCGTTCGAGATTTTGAAAATCAAGAACGAGGCGGCGCTTAAAAACGCCCGCAAGGAATTTTTCGCCGTATTACAGAAGATGGAGGAGCTTGTCGGCGACCAGGTGGACCGTTCCCTTAAGGAAAACGAGGAGTTCCTCGCGGCGATCGACCGCATCAATCCGATGCAGATGTTGAAGATTATTCAACGCGTCAATTATGTTCTCTCCACGCTGATAGACAGGATCGGTGAAACATCAAAATGGAAATGGTCCTTTGTCGACCTGCAGGGGCGGGTTGCGGCCGTGACAAAGAACGGCATTAATTTTTCGGAAGTGCAGAAATACCGCGACCCCCGCACCGAATTTTACCGGGAACGCCAGCAGCTCATGACGCTGTGCAAGCAAAGCCTGCGCGACGCGGCCCAGCAGTATCGCACCAAGTACGAACAGTCCACCAAAGTCCCAGGAGATATGCTTAAATCGATCGAATTCCTGTCGGTCTTGCGGCGCATACACGTTCTTTTCGGCGAGTCGGATGAGGCTACCAGGCTTAAAATGGCAATTGATGCCATGCGGGCACGCCTCGAGGCGGACGAAAAGGAAAAAGAAAAAGAGAAAAAAAGCGGTAAAAAGTAGCCCTCACGCACAACTCCCGCGCATTTTGCATTTTTTCACTTGACGGGCTGGATATTTTTATGTACGTTATTAGCACTCTATATGATTGAGTGCTAATAACGGTGGCGTGATGAATACCGATGAAAAAATAGATAAACCGTTGAACGAACGAGAGGCGGCGATACTCGGCGCCATTGTTTATGAGTATATCACCACCGGCAAACCGGTCGGCTCGAGGTCGTTCGTTCAAAAATATTCATTCACCCTGTCTCCTGCGACGATGAGGAATGTGATGTACGACCTCGAAATGATGGGGTATCTCATGCAGCCGCATACATCGGCAGGGAGGGTGCCGACCGACAAGGGCTATCGTTATTATGTCGACTCCCTCCTGGACACCTACGAGTTTGTAATGAATGAGAAGGTAAGCGTTCGGGACGAAATGATCAAGCGCGAGATGCAGCTTGATAAAATATTCAGCTCGCTCACCAGGACCATTTCGCTCGCGTCCCAGTATGCCGGTGTGGTCCTCACTCCACGGCCGGATTTTACGGTGCTCAAGCACATCGAGCTCGTGCTTCTGGACAACAACGAGATCCTGGCGATACTGGTCACGCGAAACGGTATCGTGATCAACAAAAAGGTGGTGGTGTCAACCAATATCACGCAGGACGAGCTGTACAGGTTCAGCAAGTATCTAACCGGCGAGCTGGGCGGGTATTCGCTCTTCGAGATCAAAAAGGACATGTTCGAGACGCTGCGCGAAGATAAGGGGACGGAGATTGACAGGGCGATGGCGCTGGATATAGCGGAGCTCGCGCTGTCGGAAAGCGATGACCCGGATCTCTATATAGACGGGGTGCAGAACCTTCTACATATTCCCGAGATGATAGAGGCGGACCGGCTCCAGGGGCTTTTGCGCCTGGTCGAGGAAAAGAAGGTGCTTCGGGGGATTATGGAGAAGACCATGGAGCGCGACGGGGTGCAGACGCTTATCGGTGAGGAGATAGCCGAAGTCGAGGTTTCCGGCTGCAGTATCGTGACTTCTTCTTATAAGATAGGAAACAGGCGGGTGGGCGTCGTCGGGATCATCGGTCCGACCAGGATGGATTATAAAAAGGTGGTGCCGCTCGTGGATTATACGGGAAAGATATTTTCAGAATTTTTAACCAAGATGTCAAAATGAAATCAGCCTCGGTAGTGAGGGTCGTAGAGCTTTTGATGGAGGAGAGAGGATGATACGGGACTCAAAAAAAGACGCCAGGGAAACCGACGAAAAGGGGCGGGAAGAACAGCAGTCTGCTGACACCCCGCGGCCCCGGGGAGCCGGTTCGGACGGCGGAAACGAAATGGCCGGCCAGTTGAAGGGGGGCGAGGGTCCCCCGGATGCCGTGAACGCGGAAGAGGAAATGATCCGCCTCGGCCCGGAAGAGCTGGCCGAAGTGATTAAAATTAAAGATGAGGAGATAGTGAAGAAAAACGAAGAGATTGTGGCGCTGAAGGATGTTTTACAACGGCGGCAGGCGGACTTCGAGAATTATAAGAAACGCGTGGTGAAATCTCAGGACGAGTACAGGAATCTCGCCATTCGCGACCTGTCACAGGATATCATCACCATTAATGACGACCTGATTCGGGCCGTCGAGGCCGCGGGCGCGGTCAGCGAGAACTGCACCGTCGCCGAGGCGCGGACATCGTTCCTTGACGGGGTCTTGATGATCTCGAAGCAGGTTGAGGAAGTATTGAAGAAGTATGGCATCGAGGAAATTGAATCCCTTAACATGGAGTTCGATCCCGCCCTCAACGAAGCGGTTGAAATTGATGAGAGCGCCGAAGTCGAACGCGATACAGTCACCAGGGTCTACCGGAAAGGCTTTAAAATGGGCGAGACGGTAGTCAGGGCGGCGAAGGTGAGAGTGAGCCGCCCGGCGCGCCGGGCCGATCAGGACGGATGTGAAGGCTGCGGTTCGGAAAATGAATCGCAGGCAAACAAATCCTTAAATTGATGAACTGAAATCCAATTCGGCCGTTTGTATATGCAAACGGTTAAATGGAAATAACTTTATAATGCAATAAGGAGCATGAAAATGGGAAAAATAATAGGAATCGACCTGGGAACGACAAACTCGTGCGTATCGGTAATGATGGGCGGCGAGCCGGTGGTTATCCAGAACTCTGAGGGGCAGCGCACGACCCCGTCGATCGTGGCGTTTACCGACAAGGGTGAACGGCTGGTGGGGCAGGTGGCGAAGAACCAGATCATCACCAACCCGGAAAACACGATACGTTCGATAAAGCGTTTTATGGGACGCCATCATTCCGAAATACAGGGCGAGATGAAGATGGTGTCATATACCGTGCTCGATGATGGGAAGGGCGGCCTGAAGGTGAAGACGATGGCCGGCGAGTTTACCCCTCAGGAGATATCGGCGCGCGTCCTCCAGAAGATGAAGCAGACGGCCGAAGACTTTCTGGGCGAACCGGTAACCCAGGCGGTTATAACGGTGCCCGCCTATTTCAACGATGCTCAGCGACAGGCCACCAAGGACGCCGGGAAGATCGCCGGACTGCATGTAGAGCGAATCATAAACGAGCCGACGGCCGCGGCGCTTGCCTATGGCCTCGACAAGAAGAAGACGAACGAGAAGATCGCCGTATACGATCTCGGCGGCGGCACCTTCGATATCTCTATCCTCGAACTCGGCGATGGTGTTTTCGAGGTGAAGTCCACCAACGGAAACACCCACCTGGGCGGAGACGACCTCGACCAGAGAATCATGAACTGGCTTATGGCCGAATTCAAGAAGCAGACCGGCATCGACGTGGCGGGAGACAAGATGGCCCTCCAGCGCCTTAAAGAAGGGGCCGAGAAGGCGAAGATCGAGCTTTCGAGCAAGGCCCAGACGGAGATCAATATCCCGTTCCTAACCGCCGACCAAAACGGCCCGAAGCACCTCATCATGGCCCTTACCAGGGCCAAGTTCGAGCAGCTCGTAGAGGATCTCGTGGATTCGACCAAGGAACCGTGCGTACGGGCGCTTGAAGACGCCGGGCTCGCCCCGGGTGATATCGACGAAGTGATTCTGGTGGGCGGTTCGACCCGTATTCCGGCGGTTCAGGAACTGGTAAAGCGCATTTTCGGCAAGGACCCGCACAAGGGGGTCAACCCGGACGAGGTCGTCGCCATCGGCGCCGCCATTCAGGGGGGCGTCCTGGCAGGCGACGTGCACGACGTCCTGCTGCTCGACGTAACCCCGCTTTCGCTGGGGATCGAGACCCTCGGTGGCGTAATGACCAAGCTTATCGAGCGGAACACGACCATTCCGACGCGCAAGAGCCAGATATTTTCGACCGCGGCGGACAACCAGCCTGCGGTGTCCATACACGTGCTCCAGGGCGAGCGCGAACTCGCGTCGCAAAACAGGACGCTCGGCCGTTTTGACCTGGTGGGCATTCCGCCCGCGCCCCGGGGAATCCCGCAGATAGAGGTGACTTTCGACATCGACGCGAACGGGATTGTGCACGTTTCGGCGAAGGACCTCGGCACCGGCAAAGAGCAGAAGATACGCATCGAGTCGTCAAGCGGGCTGAACGATGAAGAGATCAAGCGCATGGTCAAGGACGCCGAGGTGCATGCCGACGAGGACAAAAAGCTTCGGGATTCCATCGACGCAAAAAACGAGGCGGATTCGCTCATCTACTCGCTCGAGAAGCTCGTCAAGGACAACGAGGGCAAGATAGAGGAGTCCGAGAAGCAGGCCATAGAGTCCGAGATCGCAAATCTCCGAAAGGCCATGGAAGGCGGCGACGCGGAGACGATCCGCGCGGCAAAATCAAAACTGGAGCAGGCCTCGCACAAGTTTGCCGAGCGTATTTACCGGGATACCGCTCAGCAGCAACAGCAGCAGCCTGATGGCGGCCCCCAGCAGGGCGCGGGAGCACAGTCGTCGGCGCGCCAGGATGACGGAAGCGCGGATGGAAAGAGTGACGATAATGTTGTTGACGCGGACTATGAAGTCGTGGATGACGACAAGAAATAACGCGTAATCGCCCACGGAGGCGGGTGGATGAACACCCGCCTCCGGCGGTTAGAAGAGACTAAAAGCCATGCAGGTTTAGGGCAAGAGGACTGTGTGAGTACGAAACGAGATTATTATGAAATTCTGGGCGTGCAGAAAAACTCATCCGAGGACGAGATTAAGCAGGCATACAGAAAGCTCGCCCTGAAATATCACCCCGATAAGAATAAAGGAAACGCCGAGGCCGAGGAGAAGTTCAAAGAGGGTACCGAGGCCTATGAGATCCTCCGGGACCCCAAGAAGCGGGCCCAGTACGATAAGTTCGGGCACGAAGGCGTTGCGGGTGTCGAGGGTTTTGGCCGGGGCGCGTACACGGACTTTTCGGACATTTTCGGCGATTTCGATCTCGGGGACATCTTCGAGGGTTTCTTCGGCGCGGGTTTCAGCGGCAAGGGACGCGCGAAAAGGCCCAGGCGCGGGGCGGACATCCAGTACGACCTGCTTATAGATCTGGAGGAGGCCGCGACGGGCAAGGAAGCGCAGATAGAGATTCCCCGGAGCGAATTATGCGCCACCTGCGGCGGGAGCGGCTCCGGCGCCGGTTCGAAGCCCGCGGTGTGCCCGGTGTG
>JBFZEY010000250.1:0-9859 GCA_041306625.1 Spirochaetota bacterium
GAACATGGCGCGCGGGCCGATCGTGGACCAGGCGGCGTTGAACCAGGCGCTCCGGTCGGGCCGGATCGCCGGTGCAGCGCTCGATGTGCTGGAGGAGGAGCCGCCGCCGGAGGACGAACCGCTTCTCAGCGCGCCCAATTGTATCATCACGCCGCATATAGCATGGGCGAGCGTCGAATCGAGGCGCCGCCTGGTCGAAGAGGTCGCGACGAATATAACGGCGTTTTTACGCGGAGAAGCGCGCAACCGGGTGGCCTGAGCGGGGAGCGCAAATGTCCGCTTGTTTTCGTTGACAGCGTACAGCTCCGCGGTGTTCATGTATACCGTGTGGAGGTGGTGACATGGAGGTTCTCGGTATTGTCGGTGCGGGGATTATGGGTAGCGACCTTGCGATGTTCTTCGCCGAGTCGGGATACCGCGTCATCCTGAACGATCGCGATGCGTACAGGCTTGCCGCCGCCCGCGAGAAAATTCATGACCGCCTGACCGGGTACGAGCGAAAGGGCAGGCTCGACGCGATGCGCATGGCCGAGCTTGAATCGCATGTTGAGACGAGGGAGAATCTGGAGACATTTTCGGAGGCCGACATCGTCATAGAGTGCGTCACCGAAGATCTCGGCATCAAGAAAGAGGTGTTCGTCGAACTGGACCGGATATGCCGCCCGGGGGTCATCCTCGCGTCGAACACCTCGTCGAAGTCCATTACCGCGATTGCTGCGGCGACAAAGCGGCCGGAGTCGGTAATTGGCTTGCACTTCATGAATCCGGTCAGGGCCATGCGCCTGGTCGAGATAATATGCGGACTGGCCACCACGCGCGAGACTTTCGAAACGGTGAAACAGATAGTAAAAAAGGCGGGCAAGGAGTACGTCGAATCGCGGGATTATCCGGGTTTCATCGCTAACAGGATACTGATGCCCATGATAAACGAGGCGATCTTCGCCCTGTACGAGGGAGCGGGGACCGTCGAGGCGATCGACAAGGTCATGAAGCTCGGGATGAATCAGCCGATGGGGCCGCTTGAACTCGCGGACATGGTGGGGCTTGATATCGTACTGGCCATACTCGACGAACTCTACAAGGGATTCGGAGACACAAAGTACCGTCCTTGTCCGCTATTAAAGAAATATGTGGCGGCGGGATATCTGGGGAGGAAGTCGGGCAGGGGATTCTATACTTACTGAGGCCGTATGCGGGGCGGAACAGGACGCATTTATCAGATGTTGTTATACAACTGTAATAATAATTATTGACAATTCCTCGCGCCCGGACTCTTCATACTACACCGGCTCGGACAGCGGCAACAATCGGAAATATCACGTGATCACCGACTATTTTCCAGCGGAATACCGCGTTAAGAAAAGTATCGCCCGCAATGCGCGGGAGATCCTGCACTTCCTTTCGGTGGAACTGGGAGAGCGGACCCTGCGTCGTTATGAAAACCTCGAGGGTGCGGCACGGTTTATCCGCGAGAGGTTCGCGGACGGTGGAAACCCCGTAATCGACGAGGATTACCAGGTCGAGGGACGCAGGGTGTCGAACATCCGGACTGAAATACCGGGAAGCGGTTCGCCCGAGGGTATCATTCTAATCGGGGCGCACTACGATACCATAGAGGACACGCCGGGGGCCGACGACAACGCCACGGGAATCGCCGGGCTCCTGGAGCTATTCAGGCTTCTTTCGCCCTTCAGGTTTAAGAGGACGCTTCGTTTCGTCGCCTTTACACTCGAGGAGCCGCCCTATTTTTCCGGTGACAACATGGGCAGTATGGTGTGCGCCCGCTGCGCGAGGGAGCGCGAGGACAATATAGAGTTGATGATCTGTCTCGAGATGCTCGGGTATGCAAACAGGCGATATGAACAGAATGTGCCGTTTCGGGACATGGCGAAGCATCTTCCCCGTCGGGGTGATTTCCTCGCCGTCGTTTCACTTCCATCATCGGCGCCGCACACCTACGCATGGAAACAGGTCTACAACCGGTTCTCCCGGCGCGAAATCGTGGACATCGTCGGGCCGTCGTCGATTCCGGGAATCAGCCACTCCGACCACTATTCGTTCAACAGGCACGGGTATCCGGCTATAATGCTTACCGATACGGCCTTTTACCGGAACAGGAATTATCACACCGGCGAGGACACCATAGACACCATCAACTTCAAGTTTCTTGCCGAACACGTCCTCAACAGCTTCAACACCATACGTGTCCTCGCCGACTGTGACGAAATCGTCCCGCTTCACTGTTGAGAAACGCTGTTCGCCGGGCCCCTTTTCCCTATCACGCTTATCCTGGTTTTAAGAGACTTCATGGTAAAGGCGGTGAAACGGTCCGGGCGCGCCTTCATGAGGTCGAATTCGTACAGCGCGTCGTGGGCGATCGGCGGGGGGATCGTGAGCTCAACCGCAGACGAGGCGCTGATGCGGCCCACGCCGCGGCATACGTGACACTCGGGCTCCATGCCGGAGCACAGCGGACAGGTCATACGGGAGGGGAGGTCTATGCGGACGACGATGCCGCTTCGCGATTCTCCCGGCGTGATGAAAACCTCAACGTCCTGACCGAAATTACGAAGGCGCTCCGTGCGGCTGATCCGCTTGTTGAGTAACCTGGTGCGAAGCAGGCCCTCGAGGGATACCGAGTATTTGACACGCCGGCGAGGGATGGGTGAGAACGACGGCCGGTCAGGCCTGCGGGTCGCGGACAGGAGCCGGTCGTATTCGGTCCGTAGTGAGACGTCGATGAGGACCTTGTAGGCACGAATGAGCAGGTGTGCCTTGCGGCGCTGTTGCTCGCTGTCATTTCCCGCGGCATCGGGATGAAAGAGCTTGATCAGCGCGCAGAAGGACGAGCGGATGGACGCCTTCTCCGCCGTCGGAGCGATGTTGAGGACCTCGTAAAAATTGATGAGGGAGCCCCGGTCGTCAACAAAAGAAATCTTCATGAGCGCCGTTCCACCGTAATACCTCTTTACAATTTTACCGGTTTTTCTGACAAATGAAAGCACTTTTATGAAACAGACGGTCGATATCATCCTTTGCAGACCCGACGAGCGGCGCGCCTGCTGTGCCTGCTGCGGGGCCTTCAATCTGCGCGACATCTCGCGCAAATCCATTATGGCATTTTTAAAGAATGGGGCGAAGGGAGCATGCAGCGATGCGGCCGAGCGTGCGGGCGTGCTTTCCTCTCATCCGCGGGACGAGTCGGCGCACATATGCCCCTTCCAGGGCTATACCGGCAATAAGGAGTTGCCGGGATGCCTCGTACACCCCTCCGTCGCGGGGGAGGATGGACGAGACCGCTCTCTCTACGGCGCAGAAATATGCGAGGCCTTTTTCTGTCCGGCCCACTTTCTGCTTGATTCCCCGGCCAAACACCGGCTCCTGGCGCATGTGACCGACTGGTACCGCTACAGCATCGCCATCGTCGATCCGCTCGGGTTTGCCTGGATGCTCGCTGAGGCGCGAAAATATGCGGATGGACATACGGGGGGTTCACTGTGGGAGAAGAACACGGCCATGGCGATCAATGCGGGCCTGGAAATGCATGCCGGATTTATGAACGGCATCGAGGGTGCGCTCTTTGAGTACTCCCAGTCGGAGTATCTGCTTAACTACCACCGGTTTTCGCCCGGATCAGGTTCGCCGCAGACGGAAAACCACCGCCGGGCGATTCGGGGAATAATTCTACGACTGCTTGCCTGAATCAAGGCCCCTGACGATATCAACCACCTCGCGGACACGCTGGGATGCGTTCTTTTCCATCACGAGAATGTCGTTTCCGGACTGTACCACCACGACGTTCGACAGGCCGACAACGGCGATACGCTTCGTCTCGGCAAAAACAGAGCAGTTGCGGGCACCGACGAAAATCGCCCGGTCGCCGGAGGGACTGCGGTTGCCCTCGCCGTCGGCGTGCAGGATTTCGTCGATGGAGTTCCAGCTTCCCAGGTCGCCCCAGCCGAAATCTCCCGGAACCACCACGCGCTCGCGCGCCTTTTCCATGATCCCGTAGTCGATTGATATCGACTCGATCGAATCGAATATGCGCTCTTTGGCCGTCCAGGCGTTGCCCAGGCTGGAGCCGACCTCGCCCGCGCCGAGCGCGCCCAGTGGAGCGAAGGCCTCGAAATGGCGCGGCAGCAGCTGTCTGAACTTGTCGATTATAACCGAAGTCTTCCACGCGTATATGCCGCTGTTCCAGTAATAGGTCCCTTCGGCCAGATAGCTTATTGCCGTTTCAAGGTCGGGCTTCTCCACGAAGCTGTCGACGGCGAAGGCATTGCCTTTGCCGGGCACGGCCTTGATATAGCCATAGCCGGTCTCTGGATAGAGCGGTTTGATGCCGATGGTCGCAAGGCTGCCCTTTCCCGCCTCCAAAACGACCCTCTTTAAAACGGCGGCGAATTCAACCGGGTTTCTGATATAATGATCGGCGGGCAGCACGATCATGATGCAGTCGCCATAAGTTTTGGACAGATATATGGCGGCATAGAGAACGGCGGCCGCGGTGTTGCGCGGCCTGGGTTCGGAAAGCACCGTGCCTTTCATGCCGATCCTTTCGAGCTCCGCGTACGAGGCGTCCTCGTAGCGGCGGGCAGTGACGATGACGCAGGATTCGGGCTTGAGCGGCAGAAGGCGCTGTATGGTCTGTTCGAGAAGCGTTCCATCCCCCGAGAGGTCGTGAAACTGCTTGGGTTTTTCCTCCCTGCTGAGAGGCCACAGCCGCGTTCCGGCCCCTCCCGCCATGATCACCGGGACGACCTTCATGATTTTTCCGCTCATCGCATCACCTTAAAAGATATTTGACGTAATGCCGGCCCCTTACGTATACTCACAGCCGATTGCCGGTAACGGGTCGGTGTCGCATGGCGGATGGTTATTTCCCGCACAGTCCATAACCGACCCCTTCGCGGGATTAATCAAGCCAAAATATTCGGGTGCGGGACAATGCGAAAATTACAGAATGTCTCTGGAGCGTGGCTCGTATTCGTCATGGCGCTCGTAATTGCATATTTTTTGTCGGCCGACGCATTCGCCCAGAGGACGAAGACCAGCCAGCGTGCGGGTGAACAGCGCAAGGCCGAGACGGGGCTGAAGGACAACCGGTATTTTTTTTATTTCATCGATTCCTCGATCTCCAATCTCGGCACCGACGAGGAAAAAAAGCTTTTCCGCGAAGCCATACAGCGGGATATCCTGGCACAGCTTTTATACATGAAATTTCTTTTCAAGGAATCATACGGCGAGATCCGCAAATCACAGCGAATCCTCATCGATCTCTACGGTAAAACGCTGTCGCGCGATATCGGTATCGCGGGAGATCTTCTGAACGGATTCGCGCCGCGGGTGATCGAGATCAAGGACAGCAGGGCCAGGAGCTATCTCCATCTCGGGTACCGCGACATGAAAAACGCCCAGACTGCCATGCTGATCGGGGACAATATCACCGAGAAACTCTATTCGATGCGGCTCTACCAGTATGTGAGGGCCATCAAGCTCGCCAAGCACGCCAAGCGATACGCATTTTTTGCGCTGATCGAGATATCGACTCCGCGCGGGGAAAGAAGGCTGGTAAACAACTTCAGTTTCGGGGAGATAGAGGAGAGGCTGGTGAAAATAGGGCCGGATGAAAGCCGAGAGCGGCACCTGCTCATACACTGGGACAATTATTACCGCGCGAAGACGGCAAAATCATTTTACGACGAAATATGGGACCACCCCGCATTACAGGAGCTCGAAGACTATAAGGATTATCTATCCCGGAAGGAATATATTGAAGAGGGAGATTAGGCCTGTCGTCCGGCCGCCGGAATGGCCGGCCTCCCCGCGTAGGCTTGAGCACGAGGCGATAATCCCGGTTCGTGCGATGATGCAGTAAAGGGATCAATGATGAGGCAAAAAAATATGAAGGTGGGCAAAGTCTTAATCATGCTGTCACTCTTCACCCTGTGCTGCACGAACGGGGGCGGAGAGACGGGCAGACTGGCGGAAATAGGGTTCCACTCATCCACGGAAGCCGCGATACAGTCCCTCGAAAAGGAGGGAATAGGGTACCGGGAACATTTCATGCTTGGCGTGGCCTACAAGAAGAAGAAAAACTACAAAAAGGCCCTGTTTCATTTCAGCAACAGCTGTTTTTCCCGCGAGCGGGATTACCGGTTGCGCCTCTTCGCGCACCCGGTGTACGTCTTCATAAAATCGTATAACATGAAGTCGGAATACTACGGCGACGCGGTGGCGGAGATAGCCGATATCTTTTTCCTGTACCGCGAGTTCGATTATGTGGTAAAATTCGTCGATCTGCTTAAAAACGATGAAAGCGCAATGTACCGCGACGCCCTGCTCCTGAAGTCGCGCGCCCTCTCAGAGCTCGGACGCGACGAGGAGGCGCTCGTGACTGTCGAGGGAATGCTTAAGTCCTGTCACGACAAGGACTCGCGCTCCCTGGCACTGATACGGAGCGCGTCACTGCGTGAGAAGGGTGATGATTTTGCCGGTGCGGTGAAAGACTATGCCGGCGTGATCGCGCTGGACGAATCGAGCTGGCAGTCGGCGATCGCCGCGGGAAGGTTCGTCGACATCAGGGGACGCCTGGATGCACCGCCCTCCGACGAAACCCTCGTGATGCTTGCAGGAGCACTATGTCGCCACAGACGGTACGATGAGGCTCTTCCCATACTTAAAAGCCTTTCCGCGGAATCGAAGAATAACGCGATCCGTACGCGTTCGACCCGCATTCTGGCCCGGGCCTATGCCGGATTGAACAGGATGAAGGAGGCGGAAGCCCTTGCGCGGGATTCCGGTCCGGTTGAACAGGTCGAAATACGTCTCGCAGCCGCAGACGATCTGTGGAGCAGGAACAGAAAGGGAGCCGCCATCGAAATATATCGTAAGATTGCAACTGACGCACCAAAGGAAACAGCAAAACACGCCCTGCGGCGGCTCGCGGTATTTACTTCGGATAATCGTTCAGCCGGCTTCGAAAAATACCTGATGGAATTCAAGGAGCGCTATCCGGATGACGAGTTTTCCGAGTACTGCCTGTGGACGCTTGGAAGGGAGGCGCTGAAGATAAAGAACAGAAGGGCCGCCGAGGGTTATTTTACAGAGGCGCTCGGAAAATATCCCGACGGAGAGAATGCGGACCGCATGAAGTTTTGGCTGTTCAAGTTCAACGAAGACCGCGGTAATGGCGACGCGGCGGAGCGCCTGTTTCATGACCTCGTGGCGAACAATCCCGATTCGACGCTTACCTGGGCGTTGATGGAACGGAAAGCCGACGGGTATGCGACCGAAGCGCTCGCTGCCGACTTCGGCCGGGCGCTCGCGGAAGGCAGACGCGCCGATTATCTCTTCTGCCATGCAATGCTCTTTCTTAAGGAAAAAGACGTAAAGAAACGGAACGCGCGCCTCGAGAAAATTCCCTCGGCCGACAAAAAACCATTGGAAATTCTCGAGCGAGATCTCGTGAAGCCGCAATTCCGTTCGAGATACTCGAACAACATGAAGGCCCTCGAGCGATATTTCGCTGTTGGCCACGCGGACGGGATAAACAGGGAGCTTTCACTGCTGGGCGGCGAGATCGACGCCCAGGAAGACCGTTCCGTCGCTCTCGCGCATTTCGGTGGACGGTACGCTCATTATTATTTTTCACTGTTCAGCACACTTGAAGTGATGCGTACGCGGAAGCTGCGCGAAAATATCTCCCTGATGCCCGAGTCCACGCTTAAGCGCCTCCTCCCGACTCCATTTACTACGTGCGTGGAAGAATCGGCGAAAAAATTCAAGGTAGACCCCAATGCCATCTATGCCGTCATGAAGGCGGAGTCGCTCTTCCATCCCAAAGCGGTGTCCTCCGCCGGAGCGGTCGGGCTTATGCAGATCATGCCGGCGACCGCCCGGGGGATTGCACGCGGGCTCGGCGTTTCCGAGTACGACCTTAAAGACCCCTGCACGTCCATACGCTTCGGTACGCGATACATCGCCGGCCTGCTTTCGATGTTCAAGAGTAACTTCGACTTCGTCGTCGCCGGGTATAATGCGGGAGCGGGCAATGTGCAGAAATGGCGGGCCAGGATGGCGGGGGAAGACCAGGATTATTTCACCGAGTTCATTCCGTTCAGCGAGACGCGCTATTACGTGGTGAGGACCAGGAAGTTCCTGATCCAGTATGGAATCACAAACCGGCGCCCGTAAGCGCCCGTCTCATGGAATGGGAGTGACGGTAAAACAGGACGGAAGTCCCGACCGGCTGTCGAACGCATGCTGATACCATAATGATCGCGGCGGTCATGTAAATAGTTGCCCGTTGACGAATTTGGGCTTACACTTAAGGGAGATGTCGGAGATACGAGTAGGTGCGGGACACGGCATTGCCAATTACACGGTTATCTGCCCGGGCGAAGCGATACATCCGGGTTCGATTCAGATTCAATGCATCCCCTGATGCAATGGAGGCGATTATGAAACGTATTCTCGTTGGTGCGCTCATTATACTTGCCGGCGCTCTGCCGGCCGCGGCACAGCAAAACATAGGCAGGATCGTCTCGATAGTCGGTGATGTCGATATCACCTCCATCGGTGGGGGCGGAAAGTTCGTCCCGCCGATAGGGGCGACGGTTACCGATGACCACCGGATCCGAACCGGGAACCGCTCGTATGCCGAGCTCCTTCTCAATGACGGAAGCAAACTGTTCGTACGCGAGATGACGGTGCTCAACCTGTCCGGTCTCAAAATGGCCGAAACCGATCCTCCCACACGCATCCAGGTGGTCACCGGTAAGCTCCGTATCACCATGAAGAAGACATTCAGGAGCCGCTCGCTCGTACTCAGGACCCCGACGGCCGTTGCCGGTGTGCGTGGAACGGACTTCGGCGTGGTTGCCGGCAGGCAGGAGACGAAGCTGGTCGTTTTCGAGGGGCAGGTGGAAGTGGCAAGCTCGAACCAGGACATTATAAAGGCCTTCATGGTCAAGGAACGGGAAGAGGTGAGCGTTAAAAAGGACGTCCCGCCAACAGCGCCGCGGGTGGTTCCCGGTGAAATATTGAAATCCTGGTTTGATTATTATGATATCGATGAGCGTAGCAGGATCATCATCCGCAACAAGCGGGACGAGGGGCTCCTCGACGGAATTTTAAGAAAAAAGGATTTCTAATCGATCGATGCGATGATTAGACCTTTTACCGCTGCGACGCTCGTACTGGCGTTTTCACTGCATGCCGGTTGCGGGGGTGGCGGACTCCAGCTGAAGAAGGAAGACCTTCAGAGAATACGCGAGACGGCCGCGCGCTACGAAAGCCCAAGCTGGCAGGTGCGGCGAAGTGCCGTGAAGGAGCTGGCGCCTTACAAGATCCGTGAGGTGGAGGAGATCCTTATAAAGGCCCTTGACGACAGCCACACACTGGTGCGGACCGAAGCGCTCGATAGCCTCGAAAAGACGGATAATAAGAAGGCGCGTCGGCGGATACGTGCGCTCGCCGAGTACGAGCAGAACAATAGCGTACGCTGGCGGGCTATCGGGGTTTTACGGGGGTTTCGCGACCCGAGGGACGCGGTTGTGTTTGCGAAGGGGCTTTCAAGCGACGATTGGCTCCTTCGCGAGGAAAGCGTTAAGGGGTTGCTCGCGATAGAGGACTTCGCCATCAAGTATGTTTCGGTACCCTATGTTCTTCAGGCGCTGGACGATCCCAGCATAAACGTAAAGGTGGCGGCCATTGAGCATCTTTCGGTGAGGGACGAGCGGATTTACCGTGCCCTTGCCGCGATGCTCGATGATGAAGTGACAACGAAACACACGCTGTTAAGGGCCCTGCTGAAGGGCCTTCACGGATATAAGCTCGATGGACTCACCCGTAAACG
>JBFZEY010000251.1:0-7397 GCA_041306625.1 Spirochaetota bacterium
CGACGACGGACCGGGACTTTCCGAGACCGCCCTTTCCGGAACGAAGGCCGGTTTCGGAATTAAACTTGTGGAAATGATGCTAACCCAGGTTGGCGGGACCATGCGAATCGAAAACGATAACGGGGGGCGTTTCCATATAACAATTCCTTTGTAAGGACGCGGCCCCTCCTCACATCAGCCCGCGGTACGCCCCGCCGTCGATAAGTATGGTCTCGCCGGTGATATACCCGGCACGTTCGGACGCGAGATAGGCGACAAGCGCACCGAACTCCTCCGGTGAGCCGATGCGCCCCGCCGGAATTCCCGCCGTTATCTCGCGCTCGGTCGTTTCGTATGCCAGCCCATCCTTCACACTTTTATTCTTAATGAGGCTTGCGACACGGTCGGTCATGATGTAGCCGGGTGCCACGGTATTACAGGTGATATCCAACGGAGCGAGTTCGCCCGCGAGGGTCTTCATGAATGCCACCACACCCACGCGCGCCACGTTTGAAAGCGCGAGGCTCGGCACCGGCTGTTTTACCGTAATGGAAGTCGACGCGATGATGCGGCCCCACCCCTGCTGCTTTATGGCGGGGAGAAAGGCATGCACGAGCTTTATCACGCTGAGCAGATCAAGGCCTATGGCTTTTTTGAAATCGGCCGGAGCGAAGTCCGCTATGGTGCCGGGAGGAGGCCCGCCCGCGTTGGCGAAGAGTATGTGCACCGCGCCGAAACGGTCCAGCACTTCCGCGGCGAAATCCCCGATCCTGATGCCATCCTCGACGTCGCAGGGCGCGGAATAGACGTCGACTCCGTATTTTTCTTTGATTTCACGGGCTGCTGAACCGACGGCATCGGGGTTTCGCGAACAGAGCGCGAGTTTCGCGCCTTCCGCGGCCAGCGCCTCGGCCACCGCCCGGCCAAGTCCCCTGCTCGACGCCGTTACGACAGCTACTTTGCCCTTCAGTCCAAGGTCCATACCGATACCTCCACCGGGGCACAACCGTACAGGAACATGACGTGATTGTCAAGGCCGCGGTGGCGGCTACCCGATCTCCTCGAGCCCGTTTTCCGTCCTGCGAAACTGGCGCCGGCGTGTCAGACGAATACGGTAAAGCTCTTCCATGGGAATCTCCGCAAGTGCCATGACGGCCCTGTCGATACGAAGCGAGTGGTCGTCGCCCGCCGGAAGAAGCAGGGTCAGTGTTGTGCCTTCAATTCGGAAATCGAGGACCGCCTCGCCGAACTCGATCGTTGAGGGGCCTTTTTTGGTCTCCTTTTGGAAAGATATTCGCGCCTCGATATTTCGCCTCATAGTTTCAACGATTGCCGCATCGACCGTTTCGACCGAATACTCAATGGCGCCGGTTACGGCCATCAGCGCTTCTTTGCTGGCGACAGCGTGGGCCGACTCGACCCGTATGCCCGCGGGAAACCGTTTGTTCATCTTTCCCGGGATATCAGAGACATCAATGTCATCATAGAGATCGACGTCCAGCATCTCGCAGGTACTCTCCACGCCCAGAGGCAGTGGATACCCCGCCGCAATACGCTCGCGCTTGTTGAATCCCTGGGAAAAGGAAACGGGAAGCCCTGCCATGCGCAGGGAGCGCTTCACGATCTCTATGAAATCGATGTGCGGAACGTAGCGCGCGAAACCGGTTTTTGAAAGTCGGAGCCTTGCCCGTTTTACAACCGCGTATTTCCGTTGGAACGCGTCGACCGAGTGATCGTCGACCGTAAGGACGCCCGCGGGGCGTTGTGATTTCCTTTTGAGAATCGACGTGTCTACGGGCATTTTCCTCTGAAGCTCGACAAGCCGTTCAAATCCCGTTTCGACAGCGTCCCACGGAAAGACCTCGCTTTCCGTTCGCGGTTCCAGCAGCGAACTCCATTCAGGAAGCGCATCGTTCAGCCGCTTCTCCCATATGCCGTAATTAAAATGCTCGCTCCAGGAATCCAGACGCGCCCCGTCGCGGTACGCGCCGAGTATCACCTGCGCGAGACGCTCATCACCGCGGGCAAGCACCCCCTCGAGCACCGACGACTCAACGTTGTGGTTCTTGATGGTGACCGATCGCGGTACTCCCCGCTTGAGCCGCCGCACGACATCAAGGAAATAGGCCGCGTCCATCTGGCGCGCCCACTGGAAAGGTGTCAGCGGCTTGGGCACAAAGGGCGAGACGGTGACATTGATCTCCTTTTTGCCCCTGGAAAGAGACGCAATCCTTTTTAAAAGGACGATCATCTCCTCTGCCTCGTCCACGCTCTCGCATCCGGGGAGCCCTATCATAAAATAGAGCTTGAGCGTCTGCCAGCCGCGCTCGAAGACGTGGGCCACGATGGCCAGCAGGTCGTCGGTGGATATCCTCTTGTTCGCGAGCGCACGCATCTCCTCCGAGGCCGACTCGACGGCGAAGGTGAGCGAGGCCTTCCTGAGCGATGATATCCGCTCGATGAAAGGGAGCGTACCCGTATCGACGCGCAGCGATGGCAGCGAGATCGAAACCCCGCGCTCGTTGAGCCGCGGAAGAATCTCGTTCAGGAGTTCAGCCAGGTGCCGGTAATCGCTGATGGAGAGCGAAGCCAGGGTGAGCTCGTCGTATCCGGAGTTTTCGATGACCGTCATGATGCCGTCGGAAAGAAGCCGCGGCGAATACTCCCTGCAGGGGAGATCGTAGTAGCCGGCATGGCAGAAGCGGCACATGTTCGAACAGCCCCGTGTGACCTCGACAATCGCCCTGTCCTGTGCAACGCGGATATTCGGAACAATGGGGCGCAGCGGAAAATGCGGCGCCGGTGCGCGGTACGACCTTTTACGCACGCGATTCCCCTCGACCGCGGCGAGTCTGCCGTCCTCGCGGATGAAGCGATGCAGCGACGGGACGTATACGCCCTCGATTTCTTCGAGTAGCGCGAGCTTTTCGTTACGCGTGAGGCTTTCCCTTTTTGCCGACAGCAGACATGCGGTGATCTCCTTAATTCCCTCCTCGCCGTCGCCAAGGAAAAATGCGTCGACGAAGTCGCCCATAGGCGCCGGGTTGCACGTCGATTCCCCTCCCGCGATTACGAGCGGCTGTGAACCGTCCCGTTCCCGCGCCAGAAAAGGGACTCCGCCGAGGTCAAGCACCTGGAGCGTATTCGTATAAAGAAGCTCATGCGACAGATTGAAGGCCAGCATATCGAGCTCGGCAAGCGGGGTGTGACTTTCGAGCGTGAAAAGCGGAATGCCGAATTCGCGCAGTCTCTTTTCAAAGTCCGTATCGACCGAAAAAACTCGTTCGCACGCCACACCCTCGATGGAGTTGGCGATATCATACAGTATGCGTATTCCGTGGTTTGACATCCCCACCTCGTAGAGATCGGGATAGCAGACGGCCATACGTAGGTCCGCACCGGATTTCATCACCTGGTTGAATTCGCCGCCGGTATATCGGGCGGGCTTCTGAACCGCGGCGATGAGCTCGGCAATGACCGAATCCCTAATTGGCGGCACGAATCGCCTCCTGCAGGCGCGCGGTCAGAATCGTATATTCCGCAACGGACATGTTCTCCCCCCGAATTTTCTCATCAATTCCCATTTCTCTCAAAATACCGAGCACCATTGCGCGGTCCAGGTCGATATGCGGCGAGTCCGCAAGCGCCTTCGCCAGCGTCTTTCTGCGGCCCCAGAAGGCCGATTTCACCAGCAGGTGGAATAAATTCAGCCCGTCTACATCAAGCCGGAGATCATCCCTGGCGGAAAGTTCGATAAATAGCGAAACGACATCCGGCCGTGGATAAAAGCACTCCGGCCGAATCGAGAACAGCGACCGTGCCCGGTAATACATGCCGAGCGAGACCGACAGCGCGCCGTACTGCGGGGCCCCCGGCCTCGCCACGATCCGCTCGGCCATCTCTTTCTGCAGCATGACATATACCGACGGTATGCGATATTCGGCAGCGAGCTTAAAGAGCACCTCGGACGAACAGTAATACGGAAGATTCGATACTGCCCTCGTAAAAACGCCTGAAGGAGCGATCCTGATAAAATCGCCATGGATGATCCTCAGTTTCTTCTCTTCGGCAAACCGGCCCGAAAGATAGCGTACGAAGCCGGCGTCGATCTCCACCGCCGTCACCGATCCGGCCCGTTCGAGCAGACCTTCCGTGAGCGCGCCAAGCCCCGGACCTATCTCGAGGACCGAGTCGGTCCCCGTAACGCCGACCGCGCCGAGTATTTTCCCGATAGTTCCGGCGTCGCACAAAAAATTCTGTCCGAGCTTTTTGTTCGGCGAGAGCCCGAGGGCTTTTGCCGTGTCTATTATTTCGCTTCTGTTCATTTCGTCCGATGATTCCAAATTCCGGCCATTCGCCCCGGCAACGCGCGCGATAAAGATTATTTTACACCGCCGTAACAAAGTAAATAAATTTACCGTATTCCGCGCCCTGATCGATTTGCACAGATGCGCCCGATATTGTCAACCACTCTCGGCAACGATCATCTCTGTTTCGGCAGTGTTAAATTCTCGTCGAAATGATCATCCTCGGCATACTGAACATTGACAGTTCGCCGGCGCGTGCTTTGTTGTGTTTCAAGAAAATATTTTCCGGGGGAAGAACGATAATGAACACCGGCGACATAGTATGGATACTGATCGCTACCGCTCTGGTCATGATCATGACACCCACGCTCGCGTTTTTCTACGGCGGGCTGGTGCGCAAGAAGAATATCCTCTCCATCCTTATGCAGTGCATGGTCATTCTCTGCGTGATTTCAATCCAGTGGGTACTGTTCGGCTACAGTCTGGCTTTCGGCCCGGACAAGGGCGGTTTAATCGGCGGTCTGGAGTGGCTGGGGCTGGCGGGTGTCGGCCTCGAGCCGCACGAAACCTATATGAGCACTGTTCCGCACCAGCTATTCATGGCGTTCCAGATGATGTTCGCCGTTATCACCCCGGCGCTCATCATCGGGGCGTTCGCGGAGCGTATCAAATTTTCCGGGTTTCTGCTATTTACCATACTCTGGTCCTCCCTGGTTTACGACCCGCTTGCGCACTGGGTCTGGGCGAAGGACGGATGGCTCGCTTCGATGGGCGCCCTGGATTTCGCGGGAGGAACTGTAATCCATGTCAACGCGGGAGTTGCCGCGCTGGTCTTCGTTCTTTTGCTTGGCAAGCGGACGGGTATCGAGCACGGCAGGGCGCCTCACAACCTGCCTTTCGCGGTACTGGGGGCCGGCTTCCTTTGGTTCGGCTGGTTCGGCTTCAACGCGGGAAGCGCCGGTTCTGCCGGACCGCTGGCCGTTTCCGCCTTCGTCAACACCAATACGGCCGCCGCTGCCGCCGGAGTGGCCTGGATGGCCCTCGATTGGATGGTCAATAAGGTCCCAACCATGCTGGGCGTCGCAACAGGCCTTGTGGCCGGCCTCGTTGCAGTAACTCCAGCCGCGGGCTACGTTACTCCTCTTTCCGCACTGCTTATCGGGATGCTGGCGGGCGTTGCCTGTTTCTTTTTTGTGACGAAAGTAAAAGCATGGTTCGGATATGACGACTCGCTCGACGTTTTCGGGGTGCACGGTGTCGGCGGCATCATAGGCGCGCTCACAACCGGACTTTTCGCCACAAAGTCGATAAATCCGGCAGGAGCCGACGGGCTGTTCTACGGCAACGCCCACCAGCTCTGGATTCAGTTCCTCACCACCGCGGTCGCGATGCTCTTCTCCGCGGTCATGACATTTTTACTATACAGGCTGGTCGATTCACTGGTCGGGATGCGGGTGGAGGCGCGGGATGAAAATATCGGCCTGGACCTCACCCAGCACCATGAGACCGGCTATACGCTGCATGACTGAGCGGGCACGGCCCCGTTTAGACAATAGAGGAGGCACACTATGAAATACGTAATTGCGATCATCAGGCCGCACAAGCTGGAGGACGTAATGCGCGAGCTCGACACCGAGCAGGTATACCTCCGCACCGTTTCGGAGGTCATTGGCTGCGGTCGGCAGAAAGGTATCACCGAGGTTTACCGGGGCGTCAAGGAAGCGGGAAACCTGCTGCGCAAGGTAAAGCTCGAAATCGCGGTAAACGACAAGTACCTGGAACCGACGATTAACGCCATTATACGAGGTGCACGCGAAGAGGCGATCGGGGACGGTAAGATCTTCGTACTCGACCTGAATGAATGTGTGCGCATCAGCACGCAGGAACGCGGCGGGGAGGCGATCGGCTGAAAGGGTATAAGGGGAATGTATATTAAATCAATGTTAAATAAGGCTTTAATACCGGGTTTTAACGCCGTACTTGTTTGACAAATTTGTACCGAGGACTTTAGTTAAACAGATCACAATTTTTCTGGAGGAATCATGAAACGCTTTGAGACAATCATCGCCGCCGATAGAGGCTACGTCACGGAAAGGGGAAAAAACATCCCTATATCCCAATATTTCGGGGAAGACACATTCAGCACACCGACCATGCAGGAACATCTTCCCGCGGCCGTTTTCCAACGGCTTCAAGATACCACCTTACGGGGAAAAAAGCTCGACCTTGAAACCGCAAACGCCGTGGCGCACGCAATGAAGGAATGGGCCATCGGAAAAGGCGCGACCCATTACTGTCACTGGTTCCAGCCGATGACCGGTTCGACCGCGGAAAAACACGATGCATTCATCGAGTTCACCGACGAAGGAGTGCCCATTGAGCGCTTTTCCGGCAAACAGCTGGTACAGGGCGAACCCGACGCGTCGAGTTTCCCGAGCGGCGGTATCCGGTCAACCTTCGAGGCGCGCGGCTACACCGCCTGGGACATCTCGAGCCCCGCGTTCATACTGAAAAGGGGCCTGGGCACGGCCCTGTGTATCCCATCCGTGTTCATTTCATATTCCGGCGAGGCGCTCGATAAAAAAACACCGCTCCTGCGCTCCATAGAAGCGATCAATACCAGCGCACTCAATCTCCTCAAAGTGCTCGGCAACAGAAAGGTCCGCAAAATCTATGCGACGCTGGGACCCGAACAGGAATATTTCCTTATCGACCAGGACTATTTCTACAAACGCCAGGATCTCCTCCTCTCGGGCAGGGCTTTGCTCGGCGCGGCCCCCCCGAAAGGGCAGGAACTGGAAGACCATTATTTCGGGAGCATCAAAGAGCGCGTTTTCTCCTTCATGCACGAGGTCGAAGAGGAGCTCTACAAGCTCGGCATCCCGGCAAAGACGCGCCATAACGAGGTTGCACCCAGCCAGTACGAACTCGCTCCGCTCTTCGAGGAGGCCAACCTGGCGGTTGACCACAACCAGATATTGATGGAGACCATCCGTACAATCGCGTCCAAGCACAAGCTGGCCGCGCTCCTCCATGAAAAACCGTTTGCCGGAATCAACGGTTCCGGAAAGCATCTCAACTGGTCGCTGGCCGATGATCAGGGGAACAACC
>JBFZEY010000252.1:0-2596 GCA_041306625.1 Spirochaetota bacterium
TTTAATTATTATATAAACAACATCTACGGCAAGGATTATCAGCTCATAAACAGGAAAAACCTCGTCTCCGAGGTGTCGGTACCGGTATTATACAAGGCGAGGATTCCCTACGGCTACATCCAGTGCAACGGGGCCGCGCCTCTTTCCGAGTCGGCGCTGCTCATCGTCAAGCGCATGGCGATCGTCGTCGAGGAGCTCTTCAACAAGTACAAGCTTTTCCCCGTCCCCGACGAGCGGCTGCTGGTTTCGGACATTTCGAAAAAGGGTGTGGGCATAGTCTTCAGGGAGCGCCGTTTCATCCGCTATTTCAAGGAAAACAGCTTCGTCTATTTCGACCTCAACCTTCCCGACAACAAGAGGACCGCGTGCCTTGCCGTAATCCGGAACATCGGCATCATGGAAAACAAGATCATCAAGGTGGGTTGCGAGATCAGGGAGCTTGACGCGCCCGGCGAGGTGAACTACGAGGAATACCTGGAGACCCTGGGCCTGAGCTAGCAATTCGGGAAGTCACGGGAAAGCCGCCCGTCTCCTCGACCCATTCCCGGATTAGAACGAATCCGCGAACTTCAACAGCTCCCCGCAACGGGCGGGCCTGACAAGCGCCAGTCCGGCGCCCGGGTCGCCAAGTGCGATGCCCAGCACGTGGCTCCCCAGGACGGCACTTTCAAAACGGCGCGACGCGGCAGCGCTCGCCCCCTCCTCCCTGCACGATACCGCATCTCCGTCGATCAGGAACTCATATCGCCGCAGCGATTCGATCACGCCCGCGCCCTCGAGCTTCGCCAGCGACTCCTTGAGGGTCCACAGGCGAAAAAAAGCGGCCGATGGATCGGTCGCCCCGCCGATCGTGCGGTGCTCATCCGCGGAAAAATATTTTCGTGCTACGGCGAGCGGGGGTTTTCGGAGCCTTTCGATGTCGATGCCGACCGGAACGGACGCGGAGAGGAGGAGCGCCGCCGCCCCCGGCGTATGGGCGATACTCGCATTATAGTGCATGCTCGTTCCACGGACGACAAAGCGCCCATCGGCGGCATGCGCGGTCTCGATCGACGATGCGGGCAGACTCTCCAGCATGCCGACTATGGTTTTGACGAGCAGTCGGGAGGCGAGGTATTGTGCGCGCGCACCCGGGTTTCGGAACGAATCGAAGCGAACGCGTTCTCCGCCGAAAAGCATCGGAAGTACCGATTCTTCCAGTAGCCTCGAGTCGCGCGGGCCGAAGCGGCATAGCGCCGCGAAAGCACACGGTCCTTCGGCAAACGAGTCGCGGATACCGGGTATTTCGTCAAGTTGTATGGTTCGAAGCGCGGCCACGGCATCATGGTTATCATGCCGGGCGGACAAGTCAAGACCGTAATCGAGATAGTAAAAATCCCTTGACATTCCGGCCTCCTGCCGCAAGCGTATCGATGTTGGCGGAAAACGCCGCCAGGAGGAAGCGGGTGAGATTCCCGCGCTGTCCCGCAACTGTAATTCCGCCCCCGGGCGGATGAGCCAGGAACTCCTTTTACTGGATATCCTCGAGGAACGGGAACCGGTGAGCTGTTCGGCCGCAAGGGCCGTCCGCCCCCGATCAAACCGGCGCGCCCCGAGCGCGCCTTTTTATTTGTCCGGGAAGAAGGCCCCCACGCTTCACTCACACGATCCCTCCGTAGATTATCCATGTTCTTCGCACGGACGGCCGACGGGGCGCCGAATGGAAAGCCCGTCCCGCCTCCGGCGCATACCATCTACACGGAGGAGTACATGTACTTACGGAGAAGCATTCATTACATTATCGCCATGGTCCTGCTCTGCGCGTCGACGGCATGGGCGCAGGAACCGCCCGACGGTGAAGCCGACGGGGCGAAGCGCGCGGAAAAGGCCGTCATCGACGAGGTGCTGGTCACCGCCACGAAGTCGGGCATCAACAAACGCGAGACGGGCGCATCGGTGACGATCATCACCGAAAAGGAGATCGAACAGCGCGGGAAGGCGAACGTCATCGACCTCCTGAAAGACGTTCCGGGCCTCACGATCGTCCGCGAGGCCGATTTCGGCGGGAAGGCGAACGTCTTTATCCGCGGCGCGAAGTCGGGAAACACGCTCATCCTTATCGACGGCGTGGAGTCGAACGATCCCTCGGCCATCGACCGGTCGTTCGATTTCGCCAATCTGACCGCGGACAACGTGGAGCGCATCGAGGTGCTGCGCGGGCCGCAGAGTCTGCTGTACGGCTCTGACGCGACGGGCGGGGTCATCAACATCATCACCAAACGCGGAAAAGGAAAACCGACCTTTACCGTCAAGGCCGAGGCCGGATCCTACTCCACCTTCCGCGAATCGGTTTCGGTGAACGGAGGGAGCGACGACGCTTATTATTCCTTCGCGGTCTCGCGCACCGACTCAAAGGGATTCTCGCAGTCCGACAAGGCCCCCGGCGCGACAACCGATCCGGAAAAAGACGGCTACTACAACACCACGCTCTCCAGCCGCCTGGGCATGCGCGTGCTGAACGACGCCTGGCTGGATTTAGCACTCCTTTACAACGACGCGAAGGCGGACCTGGATGACGGCGGCTACACCGACTACACGAACTTTCGCGCGGTCACTA
>JBFZEY010000253.1:0-4357 GCA_041306625.1 Spirochaetota bacterium
ATGATACGGTCGTATGCGTGGCGCCGGTCGGGCCCTTGCGCCCCCCTCCGCCATCGAGTTACCGGTGCATGTTTGTTATCCTTTTATACCATAATGGATGTATGCGATTGAAGAATAAAACTATCGCCGTAATGACGCTTATCCTTGCGGCAATCGTTGCGGTGTCGTCGTGCGGCTCGCTCGATGAGCGGAGTAAAAAAATCGGCGGCATGAAGGAGGATTCGTATGCTCCGGCCGCTGAATACGATGCCCGGGAAGGCGCCAGCGGCATGCTTGGCGATGACGAGAAGAATGATCTTGCCGCTCCGTCCCCAAAAAGGAGCGAAAAGGCCAAAACAGCAACGCGCGAGCGGATGGTCGTTTACACTGCCGATTTCTCTATCGAGGTCGAGAGCATAAAGCAGTCGCTCGACAAAATCGGCTCGCTGGTCAAGGACCTCGAGGGTTTTATCGAGTCGGTGACCACCGCGGACTCATACGGGGGGGCGCGGATTGTCCTCAGGGTGCCGGTAAAACGTTTTGATGAGGCGCTCGCCGGGGCCGAGAAGCTGGGGAGCGTAATTGACCGCAGCGTGACGGCGTCCGATGTCACGATGGAATTCAACGATATAACGCTCAGGATCGATACGGCGAAGCGGGTGCGCGAGCGGATGTACGAGCTCCTGAAGCGGGTAACGAAGGTCGAGGACCGCGTAAAAATCCTGCGCGAGATCGAACGGCTAACGGAACAGATCGACCT
Organism: Spirochaetota bacterium; assembly: GCA_041306625.1. Taxonomy (GTDB): domain Bacteria; phylum Spirochaetota; class UBA4802; order UBA4802; family UBA5368; genus MVZN01. The sequence continues at coordinate 740 of JBFZEY010000253.1, forward strand.
AATGACGACGCGAATGAATTACCTTGCGGGGCGCGCCCGTTTCTCGACGATTACGTTGAGCCTGAAGGCCAGGGTAAAAGACTCAGTGCGCTCGTTCATCCCCTCTCCGTTCCCATGGATCGCCGGCATGACACCCGATAAAAAAAGCATATTCGATGACGGCAAAAAAACGTACTTCGACGCGCCGGCGGGTTTCTTTGCGCTGAAAAGGAATTTCTACGAAGGGGATTCGGCGTTCCTCGTGAGCGCTCCCGACGGAACGACCGGAATGCGACTGGGGCTCGTGGAAAACTATCCGCCCGCCGATGCCGCCTTCTGGGCCGAGGCATTCGAGATCGACGCGCGCAACCGCATGTACAAGCTCGAAAAATCGGACGATTTATCGGGCCAGCACGGCCTTTCGTTCAGGCGCTACCTCTTCGCGCTTTCAGGCGGCAGGAGGTATCTGGTGGCCTTTGCGGTCGGCGGCGGAAACCTCTACGTGGTCGAGGCCGTGTCCGATTCGGAAGCCGGGTACGCCAGGCACGCGGCGGCGGTCGAGGCGTTCATTAAATCGGTAAGGAGCGCGCGATGAAACGTACGATCGCGATAATCGCGCTGTGCATTTTCTGCGGCTTTCCCGCGCTGGCGGCGGATGGCACATTCACGCAGGAATACTTTTACGGCATGTTCGCCGCGGAAAGGGAGAAGGCGGTTGCGCGCCTGCGCTCATTCGCCGCGGAAAACAACGGGTATGTTAAATTTTACTCCAGTACGAAGGTGGTTCTGCGCATGCCCGCCGAGCGCGTGCAGCGCATACGCGAGGTCATACTCGACACGGGGTACATCGGCGACGAACGCATACAGCGCACCGACGTGGGCGAGTCGCTCCTTGACCTGCGCACCAGGTTGAAGACGAAGGAGTCGCTACTGGCCAGCCTCTATAAAATCTTCGAGGACGCGCAGGTCCAGCAGACGCTCGAGGTCGAAAAGGAGCTTGGAAAGGTCGTGATGGAAATCGAGAACATCAAGGGCAGGATCGCCTATCTTGAAGACAGGATTTCGCTCGCCGAAGTGACGGTCTCGATAAACATCCAGCCGGGTTCGAAAAAGGGCGCCGTGAGCGGTCGTACGCGCTGGGAGTGGATTAAGTCCCTCGGGATAGAGCGGCTTATGTCCTCCGGGGGGTGGCGATGAGAACGGTTATTGCCGCCCTTTCGGGGATAGTACTCCTCTCCCTCTGCATCATCCCGGGGTGCCGTACGGCAGGCGTTAAATACCGGATGGACGCCCCCGTGGGCTTTGCGGTGTATACTGAGGACGCGGCGTCTTACCGGGCGATAAGCGCCGACGGCGTACGGATCAGGGCCCGCCGTGTGGAAAACAACCCCCCCGGTGACGCCGCCATGTGGGGGCAGGCGGTCGAGGCGCATTTGAAAAACAGGGGGTATCACCGTATTGCGGAACAGCAGGTGACCGCCCGGAACGGCTGGTCGGGTTCGTTTACGGAATACGCGTACTGGTATAACGCGGAGGAGCACCGGTACGCCGTCACGATTTTTGTAACCGCGGACCATATCTATCTTGTGGAAGCCGGCGGTACGGCCGAACGCTACGCCCGGAAGCGGGAAGGGATTATCAAGTCGCTCGGACAGTTCGGCGTAGAGTGATGCACGCATTAAGGATTGACGTATTTGCGCCGCCGGTATCTTCCTGAATCCAAAGACCGGAGTTGGTGTGCCATGGGGCGGTCCCCTGGACGAATCGTACGGTTTCGGATTGTCCTGTAAACCACCACCTCACAACCCGGATAATCGCCGACAGTGGAGTGTAAATGAAAGTTCTGGTTACCGGCTCGGCCGGTTTTATCGGGTCGTTCACAGCGGCCAGGCTGATGGAAGAAGGGCACGAGGTGGTCGGCATCGACAACCTCAACGATTATTATGACGTCGGATTGAAGAACGGCAGGAACGAACTTCTTCAAAGACGTTTCCCGTCGTTTGTGTTTGAAAGGATATCGATCGCCGATTACGGGTCGCTCGCTGCGCTGTTCCGGGCACATGCTTTCGAGTACGTGGTTAATCTGGCCGCGCAGGCGGGTGTGCGATACAGCATCAGCAATCCTCTCGCCTACGGGGAAAGCAACCTCTCGGGCTTCCTGAACATACTCGAATGCTGCCGCAACCACGACATCCATCACCTCGTGTATGCATCTTCCAGTTCGGTGTACGGCCTGAACGCCCGCGTACCCTTTTCGGTGCACCATAACGTGGACCATCCGGTTTCGCTCTACGCCGCGACGAAAAAGTCGAACGAGCTCCTGGCCCACAGTTATTCCCACCTGTACGGCATCCCGACGACGGGGCTCCGCTTCTTTACGGTATACGGGCCGTGGGGACGACCCGATATGGCGTATTTCATGTTCACCAGGGCGATACTGGAAGGACGGCCGATAGACGTGTTCAATAACGGCGACATGGAGCGCGATTTTACCTATATCGACGATATCGTCGAAGGCGTATGCAGAATTATCCGGAAGCTGCCGTCGGGCGATTCGCTCTGGACCGCGGAAAACCCGGATCCGGGAACGAGCAGCGCACCGTACAGGCTTTACAATATCGGCAATAATAATCCGGTCAGGCTGATGCACTTCATAGAGGTGATCGAGGACGCCCTTGGCAGAAAGGCTACCATCAATTTCCTTCCGATGCAGCCGGGCGACGTCAAAACGACCTACGCGGATATCGATGACCTGGTCCGGGATGCCGGCTATGCCCCGACGACGACGGTGGAGCGCGGGATAGCCGAGTTCGTTCGCTGGTACAGGGAGTATTATCGTATAGTTGTATGACATTCCCGGGTTCTAAAAGTCTTGACTATTCATCGCATTCGTTTGAGATAGCATTCCACCGTCGGCGGGCGGTCTGGATGTTAATCGACGGCAATTTTAATTTATCAAAGGTTGACGCTTTGAGCGTACAAGGAGGAAATCGTGAAGGTTACCGTTGTCGGATCCGGTTATGTGGGTCTCGTTACCGGCGCCTGTTTCGCAGAAATGGGCAATGACGTCTATTGTGTAGATATCGATGAAAAGAAGATAGAGAATCTCAAGAAGGGAATACTTCCGATCTACGAACCCGGCCTGGAGGAGATCGTCAAGAGGAACTTCTCCGGGGGGAGGCTGCACTTCACCAACGATATAAAAGAAGGGCTCGATGATTCGCTGTTTATGTTCATCGCGGTGGGTACGCCCCCGGACGAGGACGGTTCGGCCGACCTGCAGCACGTGCTCGCCGTCTCCCGCGAAATCGGAAAGAAGATGGAAAAGTATGTAATCATAGTGAACAAATCGACCGTGCCCGTGGGGACGGCCGACAGGGTACGCGAGGCCGTGCGCGACGAACTGACGAAGCGCGGACGCGGGGAGCTCGAGTTCGACGTTGTGTCCAATCCCGAGTTCCTGAAGGAGGGCGCAGCGATCGATGACTTCATGCGGCCCGACCGCATCATCGTCGGTACCGACAATGTGCGCACCGGCGAGCTGATCAAGGAGCTGTACGCACCGTTCGTCCGCAACGGCCACCCGGTCTTCATCATGGGCGTGCGCTCGGCCGAGCTCACCAAGTACGCGGCCAACGC
>JBFZEY010000254.1:0-2627 GCA_041306625.1 Spirochaetota bacterium
GTACTTCTCGGCAAGCGCGGTCCATGGATCGCCGGTCAGCTGCTTTATTCCGAGGGAAATGCGGCGCTTTTCCCCGTCAATACTGAGTATCTTGACATCCACCGAGTCTCCCTTTTTCAGGACTTCGGAGGGGTGATTGACCTTCTTTGTCCAGGACATGTCCGATATATGCACCAGGCCGTCGACGCCCTCTTTCAACTCGATGAATGCGCCGAACGCGGCAATATTCCGGACCTTGCCCGAAGCAATAGTGTCGACCGGAAAATCCTTGTGCACGTTCTCCCAGGGATCCGGCTCGAGCTGTTTGAAGCCAAGAGAAATTTTCTGACCCTCTTTGTCCACTTTCAGCACGACCGCCTCGACGATATCGCCGATGCCGACAATCTTCGACGGATGCTTGATATGCTGCGTCCAGGACATCTCCGATATATGAATAAGCCCTTCGATACCCTTCTCAAGCTCCATGAACGCGCCGTAATCGGTAATGGAAACGATCTTGCCCCGCACCTTCTTTCCTTCCGGAAATTTTTCCTCGACGTCCTTCCATGGATGCTCGGTGAGCTGTTTGAGGCCGAGGGAAATTCTCTCCTTGTTCTCGTCGAAATCGAGGACCATGACCTTGACCTTGTCGCCAAGCGCCACGATCTCGGAGGGATGATTGACGCGGCCCCACGACATGTCGGTTATATGCAGGAGGCCGTCGACGCCGCCCAGGTCGATGAACGCGCCGAAATCCGTGATATTCTTCACCATACCGTCACGGGCAACGCCCTTCTGAAGCTCGGCAAGTATCTTCTCGCGCTGCTGGGTCCTGCCCTCTTCGAGGATAACCCTGCGGGACACGACTATATTCCGGCGCACCTTGTTGATTTTTATGATGCGCAGATCAAACGTCTGGCCGATAATGGCGTCCATATCCGGGATTTGCCGTAAATCGATCTGTGAGCCGGGCAGAAAGGCGTCGATGCCGAACAGGTCAACCACCACACCGCCCTTGATCCTGCGAAGCAGTTTCCCCTGCACGATGTCCTGCTTTTCGTGGGCTTCGAAAATCTTGTCCCATACCCGCAGGAAATCCGCGCGCGCCTTGGAGAGGATGAGATTTCCCTCGCTGTCCTCCACCTGCTCCAGAAACACCTCTATCTCGTCGCCCTCTTTGAACTCCTGGATATTTTTAAATTCGTAAATCGGAATAACGCCTTCGGATTTGAAATTGACGTCGACAAAAACCTCTTTATCGGCAATTTTCAATATTTTTCCTTTGACAATCTGTCCTTCCGCCATCTCGCCGGTAGAATCGGAATACTCTTTCAGTGTTTTTGCAATATCTCCCGGTTTATAATAGCTTTCCTCGAAATCCGATAAATCCACCTGGTTTCCATGGGCATCAAGGCCCACGCTGATCTTTTCATTCGTTGAGCTTGTCATTGCTACTCCCTGAACGTTTGGTTAAAGGTTAATGGTTATGTATACCGGAACTTGTCTGCCGGGTCGCGGCCGGGAATTGAAAGCCAAAAAACCGGCCCCCGGAATCCGTGAACAGGCAAACAGCCGTTGTATGTTATTGTTTCGTTTTCTTCGCGGTGAAGCCTTTCGCTTTCACCACGTTTACGATATATTCGACCTGCTCCGCAAGTGTCATACCCGTTGTGTCGATCTGCAGAGCGTCATCCGCCTTTCTGAGCGGGCTTATATCGCGGGTGGAGTCCTTCTCATCCCGCATTTCTATCTCGGCAACAAGCTCGTCAACGCTTTTTACGACGCCGATCTTCTCAAAATCCTTCTGCCTTCGTTTCGCGCGTTCCTCTGCGGACGCGACCATGAAAAACTTGAACTCCGCGTCCGGAAACACAACCGTGCCGATATCCCGTCCTTCGCACACCACCGGTTCCGTGCCGGCGATTCTTCTCTGCTGCCGTACCAGCTCATCCCGCACCACCCGGGGCTTGCAATATTCGGAGACATTCCGCGTCACCTCGTCTGAGCGAATCGCCTCGGTAACATCCTCGCCGTCCATACAGACCTTCATGTCCGGCGCTCTACCGCTGAAGGTGATGTCCGTGCTTTTTACACAACCGGCAAGCGCTTCCGTATCGGTGCATGCGATTTTCCTTCGCAGGCATTTGAGTGTAACGGCGCGATACATTGCGCCGGTATCAAGATGCCGGATGCCAAGCCGCTGTGCAACTAATTTCGCCGTCGAGCTCTTACCGGAACCCGCTGGACCGTCAATGGCAATAACCATACAAAAACACTTGTTTTACGATATATATCGAAAATAACGTTTAATTCATATACCAGTGGAATCGATGTAAAATAGATGCAGATTGATTTGATTGTCAAGAAAAGCGCTATTTTAATTATTGCATACTATTTTAATATACCTGTAATACCGGCTGTTTTCATGACTTATTTTATAGGGTCAAACAAACAACAATTCCAGGAGAGTTGCATGCTATCAAAAGAAATCATCAGAAAGAATCTGAAAAACTGCCTGAACAGCACAGATTTTTTACACCTGCCCGACCCAAAAAAGGGAAAGGTACGCGACACCTTTAATTACACCGATAAGCTTGTGCTTATCACCACCGACCGGCAGAGCGCGTTCGACAGGGTCCTTGCAACGG
>JBFZEY010000255.1:0-5982 GCA_041306625.1 Spirochaetota bacterium
GGTGTCCATCCGGATCGGTGGAGCTCGCCCTCCGGTTCTTCGGCCACTATGATATCGTTTTGGTGGAAGGGGACAAGGAGGCGGACGTCTATAAGGTCGAGGTGGTGGGGGACTCCACCGAGGCGCCGCTTTTCGACTCCGGCACAGGTAACATCGTCGCGGTGGCAAGCGACAGGCCGGTCCCCGGGGGCCTCCCTCATTTCGCCCGGAATGACGCGGCCGGGGTCGGCCGTTTCATCGAAAACCTCCTGTTCGAGACGAGCCGCTGAGGCGATACGGTCCGGAAGGCGCCCCGATATGTCATTCAACGTGTACACATCCGGCAGGCTTGAGACGCTCGCCGAAAACCTGTCCTCCCGGGTTGTGCGTCCGCTGCGCTCTCCCTTCGAAAAAGAAGCCGTAGTAGTCATGAGCGTGGGCATGGGGCGCTGGCTTTCACAGCGCCTGGCCGGACGACTCGGTGTGTGGGCCAACTTCGAGTACGTGTTTCCAACCGTCATGATCGAGCGTATATTCGAAAGCCTGGCGGGGCAGGGCGTACCCGGAGAGCCGTTCAGCCGCGAAGTGCTCTCGTGGCGCATCATGGGGCTGCTGCCCGAATGCGCCCGCCTCTCCGGATACGAGTCGCTCAACTCCTACCTGGGGGACGGCACGAACGAACTCAAGCGCCGCCAGCTCGCCGAGCGGATCGCCGGGGTCTTCGACCAGTACGTGGTGCACCGGCCCGAGATGGTACTCGGATGGGAGGGCGGCCCCGTTCCGGAGGAAGACGGCGACGAGCGCTGGCAGGCGGACCTGTGGCGCCGCCTTTTCGCGGAGAAACGCTCCGCGCACCACGCCGCGCTGGCGGCGCGCCTCTTTGCCGAAATCGATACGCTCACGCCGGGGCGCCTGCGATCCCTGCCGTCGCGGATATCGCTTTTCGGGATCGCCACGCTTCCGCCGCTTTACGTACGCGTGTTGTACGCCCTTTCACGGAACGTCGAGATAAATTTTTTTGTCCTCAATCCATCGCGCCATTACTGGGGCGACATCGCCTCGGCGCGGGAACAGGTGCGGATCGCGCGGCGGCTTAAGGGCGGAATTCCCGCCGAGGACCGCCACCTGTACCCGGGCAACGGCCTGCTCGCCTCGATGGGCCGGGTAGGGCGCGATTTCCTGTTCAGGGTGCTGTTCGATGCCGACGAGTCCGTTGACTTCATCGATGATTACCCCGACGCCGGAAACCGAGACGCCCCGACGCTCCTGGCCGGCATCCAGGAAGACATACGGGAGCTCATCGACCGCGGCTCCCCCGCGCCGGGAGACGACGGCATACATGCGGAAAGACGGCGTATCCCCGCGGGTGACGAATCGATCAGCATGCATTCATGCCACAGCCCGATGCGGGAGGTGGAGACGCTATACGATTACCTGCTCGACCTGTTCGAAAAGCAACCCGACATGGAACCGCACGATGTGATCATAATGACGCCGGATATCGAGACCTACGGCCCGTTTTTCGAGGCGGTCTTCGGCGCCCCGAGGAGCGAGGACCTGCGCATACCCTATTCCGTCGCCGACCGCAGCCTTCGATCTGAAAACGGCGCGGCGGGGGCTTTTCTGGCGATACTCGACCTGTACGGAAGCCGCTTCACCGCGGGACAGGTGCTCGATATCATGGAAAATGACTCCATCCTCGCGCGGCACGGCATGGGGCCGTCCGACCGCGAGACCATCCGCCGCTGGGTTGAGGAAACCCGCATCCGATGGGGGATCGACGCCGCCGACCGGTGCGACAGGGCCGAGAAGCTCCCTCCCATGGAGGAGAACACCTGGCGGCACGGGCTGGACCGTATGGTACTCGGCAGCGCCATGACGAACGACAAAGCGCGCCTGTTCGAAGGCATCCTGCCCTACGATCCGATAGAGGGAGGCGACACCGCGGTGCTCGGCGGACTGGTCGGTCTGCTCGAAGGATTGTTCGATGCGGCGCGCTCGCTGGCGCTTCCACGTCCCCCGGGTGAATGGGCGGGCCATCTGCTCTCGCTCATCGACCGCTTTTTCGAGGACGACGACGACACGGCAGGCGATCTCGCATCGCTTCGTCGCGTGATAACGCGCCTAACGGATGAGACGGCGCAAGCGGACTTCTCCGATGCCGTCGGCTTCCCGGTGGTGCGCTCGTGGCTGGATGGTTCGCTCAGGGAGGAGAAGGCGCACGGCGCCTTCCTTTCGGGCGGCGTGACCGTTTGCGCCATGCTTCCGATGCGAAGCATCCCGTTCCGTGTGATCTGCATGGTTGGCATGAGCGACGGCGCCTATCCGCGCAGGGACATCGAGGCGGGATTTAATTTGATGAAGAAAGCGTACCGGCCCGGCGACCGTTCGCGCCGCAACGACGACCGCTATATATTTCTCGAGGCTCTCATGTCCGCGCGCGACCGGCTTTTCATCAGCTATGTGGGGCGGAGCATCACCGACAACAAATCCATCCCGCCCTCGGTGCTCGTAAGCGAACTGCTCGATTACATCGAGCAGGGATATGCGCCGGTGTCCGATGGTGCCGGCTCGCTCCGCTCGGACATGCTCACCGAACACCGCTTGCAGTCATTCAGCCCGGCTTATTTCTCCGGCGACCCCAAGATGTACAGCTACGCCTCGGAGCTGTGTTCCGCGGCCGAAAGCTTTAAGGGCGAGGCGTCGGAATACGGCCCGTTCATGACGGGTGAGACGGCGGAGGACACCGACACCGCAATTCAGCTTTCGGACGTCCTGGACTTTTATCAAAACCCGGCGCGCCATCTTCTCAACAGGACGCTCGGGATATGGCTCGATACTCCGGGAGAGATCCCCGGCGACAGCGAATCCTTCGCCCTCGATGGTCTCGACTCGTACATGCTCGCGGCGCGCATGGTCGACGAGGCGCTCCGCGGCGCGGATCCGGCCGGACTCTACGAGGCGTTTCGGGCGATGGGGATGCTGCCGCACGGCTCACTCGGGGAGCATGCGTTCCGCCGGATGCTCCCCGGCGTTCGCTCGTTCGCGCGCGCCGTCGCCGGCCTGCGTGGAGGCGAGGCGCTTCCGTCCTTCGATCTTGAGATGCAGATCGAAGGGCGTACGCTTGCCGGCAGGATCGACCGCGTCTTCCCGGGAGGGATCGTCCATCACCGCTACGCATCCATTAAAGCGACGGACCGGCTTCGCGCGTGGATCGTGCACTGCGCGGCATCCTGCCGCGCGGACGCCGCCGCGCATCCGGCCCTGTATCTCGTCGGAAGAAACAGCGATGCGCCGGCCGTTATCGAGATGAAGAACGGCGGCGCGTGCCGCGCGCATTTAAATAAGCTGGTGGAAATATACGGCAGGGGACGCCGCACCGTCGTCCCGTTCTTCCCCGAGGCCTCGCTCGCGTTCGCGAATAAATACGCCGAAAGCCGCTCGGTCGACGACGCGCTCGCCAAAGCGCGGTCTTTGTTTGAGGGCAATTATCACACGCGGGGCGATCTGAGCGATCCCTATACCGAGCGCTGTTTCCGCAAAATGGATCCTTTCCACAAAGACTTCTTTAAAGACGAGTTTATCCGGCTCGCGCGGGCCGTCTACGATCCCCTGCTGAAATTTCAGGAGGAGCGATGAGCGCCGCGTCGCGTTTCGACATCATCGAAAGCCCTCTTTCCGGGACCGTACTGATCGAGGCGAGCGCCGGCACGGGCAAGACCTACGCCATTTCCGGGCTCTATCTCCGCCTCATCCTCGAAAAGTCGCTCGAGGTGGAGAACATCCTTGTCGTCACCTTCACCGTGGCGGCCACGGGCGAGCTTCGCGAACGCCTGCGCGGCCGCCTGCGGGCGACGCTCTCCATGCTCGACGACCCGGACTGCCGCGGGGGATGCGGGCGGGACCTCCTCGGAATCAGGGAGAAATACGCGGACGATCCCCTGCAGAACGCGCTCCTGGAGCGCTTCGGCTCCGATTCGGAGGCGCGCGAGCGGCTTTCCCGCGCCATACGGAATTTCGACGAGGCCTCCATCTTCACCATCCACTCCTTCTGCCAGCGCGCCCTGCTCGAGAATGCCTTCGAAAGCGGCGTGCTCTTCGAGTCGGAGCTCGAGGCCGCCGACTCGGAGATGATCGACGACATCGCGGCGGACTTCTTCCGTAAGAACTGGTACGGTGCGCCGCTGTCCTTTGTCGAGTTTTCCTCTGCCGGAGGTGTTTCGCCGGATTCTTTCGCGCTTCTGGCGCGAAAGCGGCCGCTCGATCCGGAATATATTCTGGAGGGCGGAACCGCCGGCATCGACGAGGGCGGCATGCTCGAAATTGCACGGCGCCTGGATAATGGCTACGCCCGTTTTTGCGAATCGTGGCGCGCGGAGCGTTCACAGGCCGAGGGCTTTCTGCTGGAAGCGCTGCATGACGGGGTGCTGAGGGCGAACATGTATTCGGAGACGATCATTAACCGGATAATGGAGCGGATGGATTCCTGTGTTGCAGATGGCCTCCCGCTCGCCGTAAAGGATCTGGATAAATTCCGCTCCGCATCGATCGAAAAGGCCGTCAGGAAGGGCAAAAGCGTTGCGTTTCCGCCCGTGATGGCGCTCTGCGATGAATTTCTGAGGCTGCGTGATGAGGCGCACCGTCGGTTTGACGGCTATCTCATCTCATTAAAAAAGGAATTTCTCGACTATGTACGGCGTGAACTTCAGCGCAGAAAGGAGCTGCGTGCCGTCCGCTCGTTCGACGACCTGATACGCGGCATGCACGAGGCCCTTCGTGGAGGCGGCGGCTCGGCCCTCGCGCGCTCGGTGCGGCGCCGATATGCCGCCGCGCTGATCGACGAGTTCCAGGACACCGACCCGATCCAGTATTCCATCTTCACGACGATCTTCGGTGCGGGCGAATCGCTCCTCTATATGATCGGGGATCCGAAACAGGCGATCTACGGGTTTCGCGGGGCCGACATATTCGCCTATATGAAGGCGGCCGCATCGGCGGGGACGAAGGCCACCATGGATGTAAACCGTCGCTCGGCGCCGGAGCTGGTCGGTGCGGTGAATGCGATTTTCTCGCGGGTCCGCGATCCCTTCGTTTTTCCCGAGATCGGCTTTACTCCCGTTTCCGCGGCCGCCGGGAGCGAGGGAGAGGGCGCTGATGGCTCGCCGGGAATGCGGATATGGTATATTTCATCCCGACACGCGGCCGTCGAGGGCAAGGCCGTCAGCAAGGAGCTGGCGCGCGGGATGACCGTCTCCGCGATCGCGTCGGAAACGGTGAAGCTGGTTTCCGGAGGCCTGTATGCACCCGGGGACATTGCCGTGCTGGTCCGGACCAGGCACCAGGCGCGCGAGATGCAGGAATCGTTGTGGGCGGTCGGCATCCCCTCGGTGCTCTATGGCACCGGGAGCGTCTTTGCGTCGGTCGAGGCGGCGGAGGTGCTGCACGTACTGCGCGCCGTCAACGATCCCGGGAGCGCCCGCCTTCTGCGCGCCGCCCTGGCGACCGATATCATCGGGATGACCGGAGACGATATCGCCCGACTCTCGCTCGACGAGCGCGCGTGGGAAAAGGAGATCGAACGATTTTTCGGTTACCACGAAACATGGGAGCGGCACGGATTCATGAGGATGTTCCACTCGCTCCTGCGCGGCGAGCGGGTCCACGAGCGCCTGCTCCGCAGGCCGGACGGGGAGCGCCTGCTGACCAATGTCCTGCATCTGGCCGAGCTGCTGCACCGGGCCCAGCGCGAGGAGCGATTGGGCGGTGACGGCATCATCAAGTGGCTCTGCGGGAGTATCGCCGGATCGGACGAGCCCAACGGCGCCGATGAGCACCAGCTCCGACTCGAGACCGACGAGAACGCGGTCACGCTCATCACGATGCACCGGAGCAAGGGTCTGGAATTCCCCGTGGTCTTCTGTCCGTACACCTGGGATGCACGGGAAATCGGCGATCCGTATCTTTATCACGATCCCGCACGCGGCAACCGTCCCGTATTCAACA
>JBFZEY010000256.1:0-3002 GCA_041306625.1 Spirochaetota bacterium
CCGTTCTCGTAAAAGCGGGGACGCGGGGCGAGATGCTGTACGGGATGTAAACGACCGTGCCCTTGGTCACGGAATCGGTCCGGAACGCGTTGTATTCCTTAATCGTCCGCTCGAGCTGGTAGCGCCTGAAAAAATGAGTGTAGCGGAGCGCGGCGTCGGCGATCTCCTTAAGGCGCATGTCGCGCGGTGCCTGGAACAGCAGGGTCCGGCCGCAGTGGATGAAGCCGGGGGGGGTGTTCCGGTAGACCGCCGTATGGTCGCGCCGTTCCATTGTGCCGACGATCGTGAAGCTGCTCCTGGGGAAAACCGAACGGTAAAGGCCGAGAAGGCCCCCCTGGATGCCGTCGGAGAGGAGGGCGATGCCTCCAGCGTTTAAAACGACGAGCCACTGCGCCATAAGCGTACACAGGAGCAGCGCGAGAATCTGGCGGTTCCGTTTATTCATCGGGTGATGGCGATCTCGGTGTAGCACACTGCTTTGGCCTTCGATTTTTGTTGCAATTACAGCGGCGGTGGACGATAAATGTACATCGTGCACCGCCGCATCCGGCCCGTCTATCGCGCCGGGAGCGGTAAGACTATGAAAAATCGTCGCGCCCAAAAAGCAACAGAAAAAACGGCCATGCTGAAAATTGAAAGCATACTGAGAACGCCGGTGAAAAAGATCATCGCCTTCGGGGAGGGGATGAGAAATTTTTATCGTTTCGTCGAGTCGATCGCAGTGTCGTTTCGCTCTATAAAGTACCTTCGGTTTCGGTCAATCTATTCCATCGTCGTTAACCAGACCCGGTTCACCGGGGTCGACGCTCTTCCCATAATCGTTTCAATCGCGCTTCTGCTCGGCGCGACCACGATCATCCAGGCCACCAAGAACTTCCCGAAGTTCGGGATCGAGGGATTCATCGGGAACCTGCTCGTTATCATCATCGCCAGGGAGCTCGGGCCGCTCGCCACCGCCATGATCGTCGTGAGCCGCTCGGGCTCGGCGATCGCCGCGGAGATCGCCACGCAGAAGCAGAACAGGGAGATCCTCTCGCTCGAGCTAATGGGGATAGACACCAAGCTCTATATCGTTTTCCCGCGGATTCTCGCGTCCATCCTGGCGATCTTCTCGCTCATCATCATCTTCGACATCACCGCGTTTTTCGGCGGCTACCTTATCTCGCTCAGCACGGTGTACATCCCGGCGGGCGTGTTCGTACAGACCATGCTCGACGCGTTCAGCTTCAGCGACCTTGCCATTACAATCCTTAAAAGCGTGCTTTACGGCATTCTCATCCCGCTGATCTGCTGTTATTACGGTTTTATGCCGCAATCGGACTTTCAGATACCGATATTCGTCTCGCGCGCCGTGGTGCGAACCCTCGTCATATTATTTGTGATAAACGCCTTTATCTCGGCGCTCTTCTATTTCTAGGTGATACGGATGAACCGGGAAGAACTGCTCAGGGTAGAATCGGTCTGTTTCACCGACGCGGGCGGGGCCGCCTGCCGCGATGTTTCTTTTTCTATGGCCAGGGGGGAGAACCTGGTCATTTTCGGTCCCGAGGGCTCGGGGGCCGAGGTCGTCTGCCCGCTCATCGCGGGCACGGTGATTTCGTTCGACGGCGAGATTTTTTTCAAAAGCCGTTCGGTCGAGAGTTACGACTATTTGGAACGCCACACGTACCGCAAGGAGCTCGGCTATCTCCAGAGAAATTACGGCCTGATCAACAACATGTCGGTGGAGGAGAACGTCGAGCTCCCGCTGCGCTATCACTCGAGGCTTTCGTCGGGTGAGATCGGCTCGCTCGTGAACCGTCTGATCGGCGAACTGGAACTCGATCACTGCCGCGCACTGCGTCCGGTGTCACTGTCGGGCTCGGAGACCCTGCGCGCGGCGTACTGCCGAGCGATCGCGCTCGATCCCGACCTGCTGCTCATAGAGCACGCGCTGGAGGGTCAGTGTCTTCTCAATACCCAGCAGTTCCTGAGGGCGCTGGGCCGATGGTGCGGTCGCGACGACCGCTCGGTCATCATCGTCACTTATGAGCCGGAGCGTTTCGTTGACTTTTCCGACCGCTTTATCATGCTGTATGAAGGCGGCATCGTCTTCTCGGGTTCGCGCGACGACTTTCTCGCGCGGCAAAACGAGTATCTCGACCAGTACATGCGCTCGTCGCTCGACGGGCCGATGAGAGTACGGTAATCGGAGGCAGGCCATGAAACTTGAAAAAAACGAGCTGCGCGTCGGCGTATTTATCATTATACCGGTGGTCATACTCCTGCTCTTCGTCGTGCTGAAGCTCGGCTACTCCTTCGCGAGCTCCACAATCGACGTGTATCTCAAGATCGACAGCATCACCTCGATCAAGGAGGGCACGCTGGTGAAGATCAAGGGCTACACCCTGGGCAGGGTAATCGACATAAAACCGGTCTATAAGCCGGCGCTGCATTTTCTGGCGATCCTGCGCATCCGCCGCGATATCGATCTCTACGAGGACTGCTCTGCGGTGATACAGAACCAGAACATCATCGGCGACCCGGTAATCGACATCCGAAACCCTGAGAAGAAGGGCGAGCTGCTGCGCGCGGGTTCGGTCATCGAGGGTGTAGAGTACGTCAACCTTGAAGCGATTCTACAGGACGTCCACGCGCTGCTTGCCACGCTGCAGGGGACGGTTGGCGTTATCCGCGACATCTCACTCGACAGCCGGAGCAACCTGCGCACGCTGCTCGCAAACCTTTCGGGCAGCATGGCAACCGTCAACGACCTCCTGGTAAATTCGCAGAAGGATATCCTCGAGATCCTGGCGTCGTTCAGGCAGACGGCGAAGACCATGAACGAGATCTCCGAGGAGCTTAAAAAGCACCCGGTCAAGTTCCTTTTCAAGTGACGCATATCCCGGACACGGGGCCGGAAGGCACTGATTCGAATCGGCGCCTTCCGGCCCCGTGTCATCACTCGGATCCATCATGCCCCTGTTCTCCGTCATAATCCCTGTGTACAACCGCCCCGTCCC
>JBFZEY010000257.1:0-6200 GCA_041306625.1 Spirochaetota bacterium
TACCGCAAGCTCTGGCAGATGTTTGCGGTATTTCTGCCGGTCAAATCGGTCGGTGTAATGGGAGACAAGCGCACCTACGAAAACGTCATCGCCCTGCGCGGCGTCACCTCGGTCGATGCCATGACTGCCGACTGGGCATACCTTCCGGAAGAGGTGATGAGAAAGATTTCCAACAGGATCATCAACGAGGTGCGCGGGATAAACCGCGTAGTGTTGGACATCTCCTCAAAGCCTCCCTCGACCATAGAGTGGGAATAGGCGGTAGGGTCTACTCCTTCTCCTGTTTCTCTTCCACTGGCTGTTCCGTCGTGCCTTTGGGCGCCTGTTTTTCGAGATGAATCGCGTCCCCGCGATCCGTGACGCAGGGCGAATAGTGGTTCGCCATGGAAAGGCACTTCTTGGGACACACCTCCACGCAGTATCCGCAGAAAATGCAGCGCAACCGGTCGATCTCCCATTCCTTCCGGTCCTTTGCCACGGTGAGCGCTCCGGTCGGGCACCGTTTTGAGCACAGGCCGCAGAAGATGCACGCCTCGATATCGATGCCGATCATGCCGCGCGATTTCGGTTCGTAGTCGCGCTTAACGGCCGGATAACGGCGTGTCGACGGCCCTTCGAAGAGGTTCTGCGCGATATTTCTGGTCATCGATAAAAATCCCATCTTGCACCTCTATCGCTCGATACAGCTTATACAGGGATCCACGGTAAGGATGATGTTCGGCACGTCGGCGATGCTTGCCCCTTTGAGTATCCTTACCATGGCCGGCAGGTTTGCGAAGGTAGGAGTCCTGACGCGAAAGCGCTGCAGGTTCTTCGTTCCGTTCGCCTTGACATAGTAGATCACCTCGCCTCGGGGCTGTTCCACGCGGCTGAAGCATTCTCCACTCGGGGAGCCCGTCACCTTGACCGCGATTTCTCCTTCCGGCATCTTCCGTGCCGCCTGGCCGATCAGGTCGATCGATTGGAATATCTCACGAACGCGGACACGGCAGCGCGCATGGCAGTCGCCGGACTTTTCGACAACCGGTTCGAACTTCAGATTCCGGTAGGCGGCGTAGCCGATCTTCCTGGCGTCCATGGCCACGCCGCTCGCGCGGAGTACGGGCCCCACCGTGCCGAGGGCGTAAGCCTCCTCCCCGGACATAACGCCGACCTCTTTAAGACGGTGCTGGACAGAGTAATCGTTCAGAAACACGTCGGTGGTGTGCCTGATCTCGGCGGCAATCCTGTCGAGTTTTTCTACGATGCCCTTCATGGTGTCGCCGTCGATATCGCGCCTCACTCCGCCGATTTTACAGCTTCCGAATATCACGCGCCCGCCGGTGGTCGCTTCGATGATGTCGAGGATGCCCTCGCGGAGCTTCCAGCAGTTCATGAAAAGGCTCTCGAAGCCGAAGGCGTCCGCCGCCAGCCCCAGCCACATGAGGTGGCTGTGCACGCGCGAGAGCTCCGCCCAGACGGTTCGCAGGTACAGCGCGCGTTCGGGCACGGTGATACCCATGACCTCCTCTACCGCCTGGCAGTAGGTCATTCCGTGCATGAAGCTGCAGATACCGCAAATGCGCTCGGCCACGTAGACGAAGTCCTGATAGTCCTTTTTCTCGACAAGCTTTTCGAGCCCCCGGTGGACGAAACCGATGGACGGAATGGCCTCGACGACGGTTTCATCCTCGGTTACGAGATCGAGGTGGATCGGCTCGGGGAGCACCGGATGCTGCGGGCCGAATGGTATGACGTTTCTCTGGGACATTAAGCGTGCCTATTCCTTTCCCGTGTCGTTTTTCTCGTCCGTTTCGGTTGCGACAAACGGGGTCGCCACCGCGGTGCGGTAAAAGTGGCCCTTGTAATCGACGACGATATTCCTGATTTTGACGCCGAAGAGCTCGCTCATTTCGTTTTCGTAGGCGAAGGCGCTCCAGTAGATGATGCTTACGCTCTGTATCTCCTCTCCGGGCTTAACGGTGAGGCGCAGGTTCGTGAAGCGGTAGTCCTTATCAAAAGAGTAATTTATCTCGATCGTATCGCCCAGCGCGGTGCAGCAGATCTGTACAAGACGGTAGCCCTGCGAGTGGAAATCGGACACGGTCCCGAGCAGCTCGTCCTTGCCCACCGCGATGGTCGTCTGTTCCTCAATCATTAAGGTGGTACCTCCTCAGCCTTTTCTCCTGGCGGCGCGCCTCTGTTTTCGCTTTCCTGAACTCCACAAGCCTCCTTTCAAGAATGTCGAGTGCCTTGATTATGCCGTCGATAATCGACTCAGGCCGGGCGGCGCACCCGGGTACATACACGTCGACGGGTATTACCTTGTCGACGCCGCCGAGTACATTATAGCACTCCCTGAATATTCCGCCCGAGGTCGCGCAGATGCCGACCGCGACGACCACTTTCGGGTTGGGCATCTGGTCGTAAATGTTTTTCACGACCTGGCGGCTGCTCTCGTTCACCGATCCGGTGACGACGAAAATGTCCGCGTGTTTGGGGTTTCCGGTGTTGATGATGCCGAAGCGCTCCAAATCGTACATCGGGGTGAGGCTGGCGATCACCTCGATATCGCAACCGTTGCAACTGGTGGCGTCGTAGTGGATGATCCATGGAGATTTTTTTAAAAACATGCCGGTTTCTCCTATGCCCGCCGACTTACGGCTGCATCGCGTAATACAGGATTATAATGTTGGCCGCGCCGAAGAGCGCCGTAACGAGCCATGTGCTCTTGAACGTCAACTCCCATTTGAAGCGCGCGTAGGTGTTGTCGATGATGATCTCGAAAAAATACAGCACGAGCATCGCCGCGACCCCGATAAAGGAGTTGAAGGCGAAAAACAGGTAGATGATCCCCAGAAGCAGTACATTTTCGTACCAGTGCCCGATCTCGATCAGGGCCAGCGTGGTGCCCGAGAATTCGGTTTTGAGTCCGCTCACCAGCTCCTGGTGGGCATGCGCCGACATCGCAAGATCAAAGGGCGACTTGCGAAGCTTGATGGTAAGCACGTGCAGATACCCCAGAAAGACACCGGGAAGGTAGAGGATAAGCGGCCCATCGTACATCGCGATTGCGTCGACCCTGAACGTGCCGGTTACCTGGTACATGCCCACGGCCACGAGTATGATCATGGGATCGTAGGACATCATCTGAATGAGCTCGCGTTCGGCCCCGATGTGGCAGTATGGCGAGTTAACCGAAAACCCGGCAAGCGCGAAGAAGACGCCGGCGAGCGTGAGCGCGAAGATTACCAGAAGCAGATCTCCCCCCAGGAAAAAGAGGGAACCCGTGAAGACCATGAAGACGAAGAAGAGGATCACGTTGAAGTTCTGGAATTTATTGACGATGATCTTTTCCTTGCTGAAAAGCTTGAAGACGTCGTAAAAGGGCTGGAGGATCGGGGGGCCGATCCTGCTCTGCAGGCGCGCGCTTATCTTCCGGTCGACACCGGCGAGGAGTCCCCCGAGTACGGGGGCGAGCACCACGTAGATGATGGCCTTCAGATAGATGTTGTCCAGGTGGATGAAATAGTCGATCGGCGTCATATGACCACCACCCCGAGCATAAGGATTACGAGGAACACGGCCGCTACAAATCCATAGTTGAAAAGTCTCTTCTCGTTGAAAAAGCCGTCGAGGTAATAGTTGCGGATATCGGCCGTTCTCTGCGCGCCGAGCGATCCGAGAAAGCGGACGTTGTCGACATTCGCGCCCCCGAGATAGGTGCCGACGCGCTTGTAGTCCTTGTCGAGCCAGGCGTAGTACATCAGCGCGATCGGCAGGATCGTGAGCAGCCCCAGCATGATGATCATTATGATGATTATATTGAACCTGTCCATCGAGGGGCTTACCCCGAAGAGTTCGATAATGTACGGCTCGATGAGCGCTGATGACAGCAGCGGAAAGATGATGCACACTCCGATCGTCATGAACGAGAGCACCGCAAGCGTCGTCCATTCCCAGGGGCTCACCACTTTCTCGCGGTTTTTCAGCCCGTACTTGATGGTGATGATCTTGCCCATCCACTTGGTCCAGAAGAAGAGCGTGGCGGCGCTGCCGTAGGCGAGGATGATCGCCATTACGGGGTTGAAATCGATAAAGGCCTTGAGCGTGGCCCACTTGCTGATGAGCATGCCGAAGGGCGCGAGAAACATGCCCGATATTCCGATGATCATGGCGGCGGACACCTTTGGCATCTCCATGATCAGGAAGTCCATGTTTTCGATCTCCTTGCTGCTCAGCTTGTTTTCAATGAGCCCGACACACAGGAACATGAGCGATTTGGCCACGGCGTGAAAAACGATGAGGAGGATGGCGCTCCAGATCGCCTCGTTGGTGCCGATTCCCGCGCAGGCGACGACCAGACCGAGGTTCGCAATGGTCGAGTAGGCCAGAACCTTTTTGGCGTTGCTCTGCGATATCGCGATGAAAGAGGCGACGAGAAAGGTGAGCCCGCCGATGTACGAGAGCATGGCGGCCGCCAGGGTGCCTTTCAGCGCCGGGGCGACCTTGATGATGATGTACACGCCAGCCTTCACCATGGTGCTCGAATGCAAAAGGGCCGATACCGGGGTCGGCGCCACCATGGCCTTGGTGAGCCAGGACGAGAAGGGAAGCTGCGCAGACTTTGCCAGTCCCGCGAAAGCGATCAGCGCAGCGGGAACCACTGCATAGGCCCCGCCTTCGGCGATGAGCCGGTCGAGCTCCAGTGTTCCCGCGTATACGCCGGCGTACGAGATCCCCGCGGCGAACGCGAGCCCTCCCAGCAGGTTCATGGTGAGCGCCGAGAAGGCGCTATCGATGGATTCCTCGTCCTCGTGGTACTTGATGAGCAGAAATGAGCAGATTGTGGTGATCTCCCAGAAAAAATAGATCCACTTGAGGTTATTGGAAAACACAATCCCGAACATGGCCGAGAGGAACAGGTACATCAGGAAGAAAAAGAATCTCCTGTTGTCCTCGGATTCCTTGTGCCGCTCGTGGTATTCCTCGATGTAGCCTATGGCATAGAGACAGATAAAACTTCCGATGATGCCGATTATGAGGGCCAGGATGATGGAGAAGTTGTCCACGAAAAGGTTGTGCGCCACGGGTACCGCCGGTGTCGCGAACGCTTCAAAATGGACAAGGAGGGCGAGCTGAAGCAGGGTGAACAAAACGACCAGGTAGCGCCTGAACCGAATGCCAATATAGAATATGTAGATTGACAGCGCCACTTCGAGCGTCAGCATCGCGCGTTCGATCCAGATGTTCTCGAGTTCGTAGCGGATCGTCTCCCCGGCCGATCCGTACAAAAGGTGGATCGTCCCGGCGATGAGGGCGATGTTCGCTATTACCGCAATAAGCCTGCGCACCGATTTAATTGGGATTGATAGCAGCACGAGCGAAATCGCGGCGGGGAAGATTATCAGAAAGATGATGGTTTCCACGTTACCTTCCGACCTCTTCGATTTTTACATCTTCAGAGGATTTGCAATTTCCGGGGACGCCGGGTTTCTCTCCACTTTCGGCGGGGAAATTTCGCCATCATTCCGGGTTCGCACAAACTCTCGCGCCTGACTCGGCCAGGACGTGCGGAAGGAACTGTCCGGCGACCCGCCCCGTCGGTGAAGATTACCGCCGTTTCCCGCCCGGGCAGCAATTATGATACTATCACCGTCCGCTCCAAAGTCAATGTAAAAGTCAGCGATATTTTTTCAACGCCCGCTGGATCTCGCGATCGCCTTCGCGCTTCTGGATCGACTTGCGTTTATCGTACTGGGCCTTCCCTTTGGCGAGGCCGAGCAGGACCTTGACCCTGCCGTTTTTAAAATACATCTTGAGCGGTACGAGCGTCATCCCCTTCTCCTTCAATTTTCCGATCAGGCGCTT
This sequence comes from Spirochaetota bacterium, assembly GCA_041306625.1. GTDB lineage: Bacteria > Spirochaetota > UBA4802 > UBA4802 > UBA5368 > MVZN01. The sequence continues at coordinate 5,851 of JBFZEY010000257.1, forward strand.
GATTTCGTGCTTGTGCAGCAGAAGCTTGCGTTCCCTGGTGGGCTCGTGATTGAACCGGTTTCCCATCTCATAAACGGCGATATTAAGCCCGAGGATGAAGGGTTCGCCGTTTTTAACCCTGGCGAACGATTCGTTGATGCTAACCTTTTTTTGCCTGACCGATTTAACCTCGGTACCGACCAAAACGATACCCGCCTCGAAAGTCTCGAGTATCTCATACTCGAACCTGGCCTTTTTGTTTTTTGCGATGTCCGCAAACTTGTCTTCCACTGCAGTCCCTCGATAATAGCTGTTCCGCCGGCAATTTTATACTACGCACGGGGTGTCCGGCGCGGTCAAATCTTGTTAAC
>JBFZEY010000258.1:0-14641 GCA_041306625.1 Spirochaetota bacterium
CGTGTGCTCTTCCGATCTCCTCTCCATAGGGGGTCTTTCCATCGAGTGAGATCGTACGCTCGATTCCGTCGGCCCTTCGATAATGCCTGGTGCCGTCGAAATCGATGATCAGGCTTCTCCCGTCCGGAACGCTTATCTCCCTTTTTCCGTTCCTGTGCCGTATGATGACCGTTCCGTCTTTCAATACCGCCTTTTCATGTTCCGGATATTTGAATATTTTCGTCCCGTCCGGTTTCGCATACTCTTCGTACCCCGGTTCTTTCTTCAGCAGTTCGGCGCCGAAGTAATCGAAATTGGTAACGGTCTGTGCGCCGGCAGGCATCCGGCATGAAAGGATGACGGCAATGACTGAAATCGCCGAAAAATTAATGAATTTCATCGGGTCCCTCCAAATGAAAAATTGACAAAGCGGGGTGACAGGATAGACTATGAGCCATATGCTCTCGCTCACTCATTATAATGCCCTTGTCCGCCGCATCGACGCGTTTTGCGCCGATGTGCTGCGGGAATACGGAAGCTCGATAGCCTGTGCCCCGGGCTGCGACTCCTGCTGCATACTTGAAACCGTCAATGCGGTCGAAGCCGGCGTCCTTCTCGGGTGTGTGGTATTGCTCGAGCCGGCGCAAAGAGACGCAATCATGCTCCGTGCGGCCGAACCGGCATGCGACGGGAAGCCCTGCGTCCTCCTCGAAAACGGGCTCTGCGCGGTCTACGAGGCCCGGCCGCTCATCTGCCGCACCCACGGGCTTCCGGTCTACCTGGACGGCGCCGTCGACTTCTGCCCTAAAAACTTTACCGGAATCCGCCGCATCGAATCGCCGTTCATCCTGGGGCTTGAAAACCTCAATACAATGCTCGGCGCCATCAATCTCGAATTCCAACGCGAACATCCCGCTCCTTTTTTCCAAAAGGAGCGGTTTGACCTTCGCGAATTATTTAAGCGCCCGGTGGCCGATGTCCCTGCGGAAGAAGGCCCCCTCGAATGAGATCCCCCCGACCGCATCATACGCCCTTTCCCGCGCCTCGGCGAGGTCGTTCCCGATCGCCGTTATATTGAGCACCCTCCCTCCCGCGGTATAGCAGGAGCCGTCCTGTCTTTCCGTACCTGCGTGAAACACGAGCGCGCCCTCCGGAACAGTCTCGAGTCCCTTTATCGGTTTTCCCTTTTCTTATTCTCCCGGATATCCCCCCGATGCCATAACGACGGTGATCGCGCTCTTCCTCGAGAACCGCATGGTGCACTTCGCAAGCGTGCCGTCCACAGCCGCGTTAAAGAGATCCCCCAGCCTGTTCTCAAGCAGCGGCAGTATCACCTGTGTTTCTGGATCACCGAAGCGGGCGTTGAACTCGAGCACCCGGAGGTCGTCCCCCTTCACGATGACACCGGCGTACAGGATCCCCCTGAACGGGACGCCCTCTTTCTTCATTCCCTCGATCGTAGGCACAAGGACCTCGCAGCGAACCCGCTCCAGGATTTCGTCCGTCATCACCGGCGCCGGCGCGTAGGCGCCCATTCCGCCAGTATTGGGCCCCCGGTCATCGTCGAAAATGCGCTTGTGATCCTGAGCCGCAACCAGCGGAAGCACCGTGTCGCCATCGCAGATCCCAAGCACCGAGGCCTCCTCGCCTTCGATGTACTCCTCGACAAAGACCCTCATGCCGTCCCTGACCATTGAATCGACGAAAGCACGGGCGTCCTCCCTGCTTTCAGGGATCCCGACCCCCTTCCCCGCGGCAAGACCGTCGAGCTTGATCACCATTGGAAACACTTTCGCCGAGTCGATATGGCGAAGCAGTCCGTCGCGCGAATCGAACTCGCGGTAGTCTCCCGTCGGGACTCCGTACGCGCGCATGATTTTCTTCGCGAACAGCTTGCTTCCCTCGAGCATTGCGGCACGCTTCGAAGGCCCGAAGGTCCTTATTCCCCGCTCCATGAGATAATCCGTAATCCCGGCCGACAGCGGGACCTCGGGGCCGACCACCACCATATCTATTTTTTTTTCGGAGCAGAATTTCGCCATTCCCGCGAAATCGTCGATCTTTAAATTCACCCGGAACTCGTCGGCTATCCCGCCGTTTCCCGGCAGTACGTACACCTCTTCGGCACTGCCGTCAGAGAGGAGCCGCCATGAGATCGCGTGCTCCCTGCCCCCGGAACCAATGATGCAATAACGCATTGCTGTCCCCCGCGTGTCTGTTTTCTCGGTGTGTAATAAGACGCCCGACCCGCCGCGGCGCGGCGATCCGGAAAGGCCCGACGCCTGATGGATTGTATGAGAGTGAATTACCCAATTATTGGCAAGTAAAAATGCGTGTTCCCGAAACGCCCGCGTAATCGGCGGACTGCGGTCAGGAAAGCTTCGATCCGCGGAAGATGAAAAGAGTGCGCCCCATACGTAGTTCGTCCCAGTCGTAGAGGGGTCGGGGCCTGAGGAGCTTCTTGCCGTTGAGAAACGTACCGTTGTCCGAGGCGAGGTCGAAGAGATAATACGCGCCCTTCATTTCTTTGATTCGGGCGTGCCTGAGCGACACGGCGTCGTCCCGTATGACGATCGCGTTTTCGTCGTCCCGCCCGATCGTAATCTCTTCCCAGTACATCGGGAATTTCTTGCCCACCTCGGGGCCGTCCTTTTGTACCAGCCACGCTTTTGCGTACACATATTCCGGATCCTGAGAAGTGACCAGACGGTCCCTGTGGCGCTTCGACTCCTCGTCGCGCTTCAGGGCAGCCTCAAACTCACCCGCCGAATATGGAGAGCGAGTCCCCGGAGTGAACCCGGACGGCTCCAGTGCCGCCCGTCGTATCGCGAGAGTGCCCCTGCGCAGAAGAACGAATATACCGCCAACTAAAAGAACGATGATCAAAAGGATGAGCGCCACCAGGACAGCCTGCTGCACTGTCGGTAGCTCCAGGCCGACGGCGCCGCGCCGGTAGGTGACCTTCCGGACATCCCGGTCCCTGAACGAATTATGGTGCAGGCGCACCTCTACCGAGCGCGCCATTCCGTCGGCCGCCGCCATCGAGCGGAATCGAACATCGTAACGGTTTGATCCGCCGGCCTTCAGCGCGGCATACAGCGAGCGAATGTCCCTGTCAGCGCAGCAGCGGATGAAGCTTCCGCCGGAGAGCCGTGCAATCCGTTCGAGCCGTCGCGACGCCTTGCCCGGGCGAACGGCGACGACGTGCACCGCAACTGATGTTTCCTTCGCCAGGGCCACAACGTCACCGCTTTCCAGGCTGCTCCCCTCGTCCCTGCCGTCGGAAAAAACGATTACGGCCTTCGCGCCGTCAGTCTCCCTGCCGAGCAGCTCGACCGAATCGTAAAGCGCCGTATACAGACTGGTACGCGAACCATGCCGGCGCGTTTCGCCGACACACCGGTCCAGACTGTCGCGTGCGGTGGTGGAGGGACAGACGGTCTTCACCTCGTCGTTGAACCGCACAACGGCGAAGCTGTCCGCGGGCGATGACGAGACGATGAGTCCCCGTGCAGCCTTTTTAATCCGCTCGAGGTCCTTCGGGCTGATGCTCCTGCTCGAGTCGATGGCGAGAACGAAACGGGCCGCCGCGGCGACTTCAGTGGAAGGCCTCAGGCTTACGTAATTTACGCGGAAACCGTCCTCATAGACCTGGATGTTTTCATCGCCGAGGTCGATGGGCGCGCCCCTCCCTGCGTTTGGTACGGCGACGCGAAGCAGAACCGTCGGGAACTCGGATTCTCCGTCCGCCGAGAGAATTTCTATATGGGGGCCGGCCAGCGCGGGCGCGACCGTGCATGCCGCGAGAAGTAACAGCGCCGCCATGCGGAGTACCGGTTTCGCCCTGTGGTCGAGTGGTGAAATCATGTCATGATTCGATGGTACGCATAATACCGTTTTCTGTATATACTATCGGTTTCTGCGGATAATCTGTGCAGGCTTTTTCCATACGGGGCAACGGGCATTTTAATGAGCCGACCACCGTCGTCAGCAATTCGGCGTACCGCAATCGCCTGCCCTGCCCCGCAAAAGCTCAACGGCATGTGGGACCGCCTTTTCGATCACCTCGAGGTTTTCGCGCACGGCCTTCGGGCTTCCCGGCAGATTGATGATCATGCTCGCCCCCCGTATACCGGCAACTGCCCTTGAGAGCATGGCATGGGGGGTTATGGCAAGCGAACGATGCCTCATCGCCTCGGCGAATCCGGGGGCCGCCCGGTCGATGACCGCGAGCGTCGCCTCGGGGGTTACGTCGCGCGGCGCGAAACCGGTTCCACCGGTTGTGAGGATCAAGTCGATGCCCCTCGAGGCATAGTCGATCAGTTCGGCCTGTATGCGCTCCCTCTCGTCCGGAACGATCGATTCAGCCTCCACCGAGTGCCCCATGCGCTCCGCCCAGCGCCGTATCTCGGGCCCCGAGAGGTCCTCGCGCTCCCCCCTCGACGACCTGTCGCTGACGGTGATTATTCCGACCCGGATCATAACCGCCTCCTCATTCAACCTCGATACTGATGATCCTGAATTCGCGGCCGCTTAAAATCTCGATATCGGCCGATTCGCACGCGGGACAGGAAAAGCGCCAGTCCTCCTTCGTGAACCTGAACTCCGTCCCGCACGCTTTACAGCGGAGCACGGCGGGCACCCGTTCCACCGAAAGCGCGGCCTTTTCCGCAATGGTGTCCTTGCTAACAAAATCGAAATAGGTCTGCATCCATTCCGGAATAAGGTCGGAAATCTCACCCACCTGCAGGTTGATCCGAGCGACCCGTTTGGCCCCGTTTTTCCCCGCAAAGTCCAGGACGATGTCCAGAATGTTTCCCATTATCGAAAGCTCATGCATTATCGGCGTCCCCGCCCGCGATGTTTTACTAAATCTTTTTACCGCAAAGGCACGATATAGATGCTGAGACCGGTGCGTTTATATCAAGACAAATTCCCGGCGGCAGGCCACGATACCGATGAATCGCAAACACTATCTTTCACGGCACGGAAAATATGTCGATTACCGCATAGCCCTCCTCGGCTGCCGGGACCTCCGGGACGACGAGGAGCGTTCGTCTCCATGCGGGATGCTGTCCTACCTCATGGACCACGCTCCGCTGCCCGCGGAGCTTCCGGGTGAAAGCCGCCGGGCGCTCGAGGACCTGAAGGACCTTCTGCACCGGTGGGACATCCTGCGTGATGGAGACCTTCTCGGCTATGTCCACCAGGAACTCCAGGCCAGGCAAACACGCAAGAGGCACGGCCGCTATTTCACCCCCCGCGACATCGTTGACTATATCGTTTCACGCGCGCTCACTCCGGGAACCCGCGGGACGCCGCCGCTGATTCTCGATCCGGCCTGCGGATCGGGCCAGTTCCTCATCGCCGCCTTTGCCTTCCTCTCAGACTCCGGCGACCGGCGGCGCGGCGCACGCAGGAATGCTGAGGATCTCATCCGTAACCGTCTACACGGCATCGACATCGACCCGGTCGCCGCATCGATATGCAGGTGGAACCTTTCCAGGGTTTCCGGCATCGAAGAGGGTGAAATCAAAAACATAGACAATTATAATTATTTGTTTAACAATCTGCGCGCCGGCGAGATCTCCGGTTTTACGGCCGTCCTCGGCAACCCTCCATGGGGGTCGCGCCTTTCGGCGGACGAGCGGCGCGCCGCCCGCGAGCAGTATTCCTCCGCGGTGTCCGGCATCAATACCTTCACGCTCTTCATCGAGCGTACGCGCGAACTCCTCGCCCCCGGGGGAACGATGGCCTTTCTCCTTCCCGAGGCCTATCTGAATATCGGGGCCCACAGCGTTTCACGACGGCAGGTGCTCGAACAGATGCGCATTCTCGACATCGCTGCCTGGGGCGAGCGCTTCAGGGGCGTGTTCGCACCATCCGTATCGTTCATCGCCGCCCGCGAGGAGTCGCCCGTTGCGCGATCACGTCATATCGTCAGGATATCCGCGCCGTCGGAAAACGGCTCCGCAACGGCCACGCTGATACCTCAGGCGCATTACGATTCTACGCCCCAGAACATCTTCAACATCCATTATTCGCGCCGGGCGGTCGAGCTGATCTCGCGCATGGAGGAGGGAGAATGCTTTCATCTCAGGGGAACGGCCCGTTTTTTTCTCGGCGTGGTGACCGGCGATAACCCGCATTACCTAAGGGACGCGCGCTCGCACGAGGCGCCCGACCCGATCATAATCGGCCGCGATCTTTCACAGTACCGGATCGATTTCAGCGGCCATCATTTCATGTTCGACCCCGGCACCCTCCAGCAGGTGGCGCCGCGCGAACTCTATCTTACGCCGAACAAGCTCCTCTATAAATTCATCGGCAGGCGCCTGGTATTTGCGCTCGATACCGAGGGCCGCTATTCGCTCAACAACGTCAATGCGCTCATTCCCGGAGATTCGAAGCTCGAACCGGAATGCCTGCTTGCCCTTCTTAACTCGCGCCTCATGCAGTATTACTATGAAAAGAACTTCTTTACGGTGAAGGTACTGCGGGGAAACCTCGAACGGCTGCCGCTTCGGGCCGCCGATGGTGGAACACGGCGAAAGATCCGTTCGCTCGTGAGGCGCGTCATGGAGTCCCCCGACTCGGGCGCGGGGAGGCGAAGCAGGGAAACGATCGAGGACATCGTTTTCAGCATCTACGGCATCGGCGATGCGGAGGCCGCGCACATCAGCGAGGCCGTACTATCCCCTTCGCCGGCCCTTTCTCTGCAGTGAAGACCACCACAAGGTCGATGGAATCGTCATTGCCGTCGTCAGCCACGGCGATGCCGAGGTTCCGGTAGACGTACATGACGTTTTTACGCCTGGCCAAGCGCTCCAGTCCCTCGTTTCCATAATTGAAGATAAACGATTCGGCTCCCGCGGCAATGCGCACCGCGTCCGTCGTAACGCGCGCCCGATCATACCCGGCTATGGCAACCACCTCGTCACCGAGCAGGAATACCGCGAAGCGCCCGTACGCGTAATGATAGACGCGGTCAAAACGAATGGCCGGACCCGAAGTCTGCCCGAACACCTCCCGGAAGAGGTCTTTTCCCCCCCCGGGCATCGCAACACGATCCGCCCGGCCCCGGTCGCGCATGAGCGAATTCGCCTTCTCACCCAGCACCACCCCTTCCGAACCCAGACCGGGAGCCACCAGCGACGTATCGTTCTTCAAGCGCAGCCTGAGCTCGTCGGGAGAGAAGAGCCCGCCCGCGACAAAGAGCATGGAGCCCAGCACGATGGCGTGATTCATCAGCACCCGTTCCCCCGGCATGGCGGCGCCGCTTGCCGGATGCAGTGCGTCTCCATTCTCAATTTATTATGTCTCATAATCCTCGTTCCCGCCAACGCGTTTTGCCGCTCGCCTGATGGCGGGGTACCGGCGCGGGTAGGCGTCCGGCGTTTCTCCATGCTTTTTGATCATGATGCCGGTCATATCGGTACGGTTGGCGTCAACCCTTCCTCCCAGCGCCATGGCATGGTCGGCGATTTCCCGAACCAGGTCGGCCCCCTGAAGTTTTGAATAGATATACAGATACCCTCCCGTCTTCAGAAGCGGTAGCGCCATCTCGATCACCACGTAGACGGGCCCGAAAGCGCGGCTGAACACCACGTCGAATGTCCCCCTCCACTCCGGCCGACGGGCGAGCACTTCGGTACGCCCGCAGACCACCGACAGGCCGGGGACCGGCAGTTCCTTCAGCGCGTACTCCAGGAATTCCGCCCGCTTCGCCTGTGCCTCCATCAGCACGCCCGTGACCCCGGGGAGTGCGATCGCCAGCGGGATGCCCGGCACCCCGGCGCCCGAACCAATGTCCGCGAAGCGCGTTCCACGTGGAACATCGAGGCGGCCGAGGGGCTCAAGGCTAGCTATCACCAGCGTCTCCAGCGCCTCCATCTCGGTCGAACAACCCGTAAGATTGTGCCGCCCGTTCGCCTCGATCACCAGCCCCGCGTAGCGGACCAGGAGGCCCGCCGCGCCTTCGGGAAGCATCCTCCCGTTCTTCTCTGCCCATTCGCTAAGGGCCTTGCGTTCCACGTGGAACATTCCGCCCTCTCCGCCCGGCGGCCCCGTGCCGCACGCACAACCGGCGGCTCCGTCTTGCTTGCGGTCAATCATCGCCGTTTTCCGCACCGGCTTTGCGTGCGGCACGCGCCATCGACTCGATGCGCACCATCACGAGCGATATGTCCGACGGGTCCACTCCGGAGATTCTCGTCGCCTGCCCTATCGTCTCCGGTCGTATCCGCTTGAGCTTCTCGCGCGCCTCGTTCTTCAGTCCCGCAACCGCGGTATAATCGAACGACTCCGGAATACGGCGCGACTCCATGCGTTCCATTTTCCGTGTCCTTTCACGGTCTCTTTCGATATATCCTTTGTATTTAATCTCCATCTCGGCGATGGCGGCCCTGTCCGCGTCGATCTCCTCTCCGAGCGCGTGGAGCACGTCCCAAATCCGGATCTCGGGACGCTTCAGAAGCTGTCCGGCGTTCATTTTCACCGGCACCGTCCCCTCTCCCTGTCGGGATCCGGCAAGCTTTTCCTTCAGCGCCCCTTCCACGACGACAAGCCTCGATGACAGGTCCCGTACCAGATCGTCCGCTCTTCGGTACTTCAGCTCCATTCGCTCGTAACGCTCACGGCTTAGCAGGCCGTTTTCGAGGCCATACCCCATCAGGCGACGGTCCGCGTTGTCCTGTCTGAGAATGAGCCTGTGCTCCGCACGCGAGGTGAACATTCTGTACGGCTCGTCGGCACCCTTTGTTATAAGATCATCGATCAGCACGCCAAGATAGGCCTCATAGCGCTTCAAGACGAACGGCTTCATTGCCCGTATCTTTCGCACGGCGTTTATCGCGGCGACAAGCCCCTGCCCGGCCGCCTCCTCGTAGCCCGACGTGCCGTTTATCTGTCCTGCGTGGTACAGCCCGGCGATGCGCCTGGTCTCCAGCGTGCTTTTCAATTCTCCCGGCGGAACGAAGTCGTACTCCACTGCGTATGCCGGGCGCATCACCCGCACGTTCTCCAGTCCCGGCAGGGTTCGGATCATCTCCAGCTGTACGTCCTCAGGAAGAGAACTCGAAAAACCGTTTATATAGATTTCCTTCGTTGAGATTCCCTCGGGCTCTAGAAACAGTTGATGCCCGGGCTTGCCCGCGAAACGGACGACCTTGTCCTCAATCGAGGGGCAGTATCGTGGCCCTATGCCCCTGATGCGCCCACCATAGAGCGGCGATCGGTGCAGGTTTTCGCGGATGATTCGATGAGTCTCCTCTGTTGTACCGGTGATCCAGCACGGTACCTGTTGACGGTCGATCGATTCGGTGTCGAACGAAAACGGTGACGGTACCTCGTCGGGGTTCTGTATGATGCATTTTGAGAAATCGATTGAATCGGCGTTTACGCGCGGCGGCGTTCCCGTCTTGAGCCGGTGCACCGGGAAACCCAGTTCGCGCAGTGAATCCGAAAGCTCTTCTGATGAGAAATCGGCTAACCTTCCGCTTCTCTCATTGTATTCCCCGATATGAATGAGACCCTTCAGGAAAGTACCCGTGCAGATGATGACCGCCTTCGCATGGTGCTCCTGACCCCGCACGGTCACAACACCGCGCACGCGGCCGTTCTCCGCCAGTATCCTCGCGGCGATGTCCTGTATCAGCGAGATGTTGGTCTCGGCCTCGATTACCGATTTCATCCTGAACTGATACGCCTTTTTGTCGGCCTGGGCCCTGGGAGCCCATACCGCCGGGCCCTTGCTCCTGTTAAGCATTTTGTAATGTATCCCGGTCTCGTCGATTGCCCTGGCCATCTCTCCGCCGAGCGCATCGATCTCCCGCACCAGGTGCCCCTTTGCAAGACCGCCGATCGCCGGGTTACAGCTCATCTGGCAGATGGTATCCAGGTTGCCCGTAAGCAGCAGCGTCGAACATCCCATGCGTGCCGAGGCGAGCGCTGCTTCAGCGCCCGCGTGTCCCGCGCCCACAACTATTATGTCGAACGTACGTATCATCTTCCTCCACGTTTAGCCGAACTGGCCGTCTGCCTCGCTGACCGGGCTCATCAACAGTGACGGTCCAGTATTTCGTTTATCTTGAGATTCCACCGTGACCGGTCTCGTCGATTTGAGCGATTCGGTGCGCCCCGCGAATGAACATCAATTGTCTTATTTAATGAGACATAATATTATTCTTTCATTTCCCAGCTGGACGATTCACCATTGCCTCATTGCAAGTAGTATACAACATTTTTACGATTGGAATAATTTTTTAGTATCGTTCGTCCTTAAACGGTCTTATATTAAACGAATCCGGATCACAACATTAAAAGAACGGGAGTGCAGTATTTATATACAGTCCCCGGCACGCTTACACCATCTGTTTTTCGCGAGGGTCAGGCCGTGAATTCGTATTCATCCGAACTGCTCGATCGGCTTTTCGTCCGCCAGGGCGACATCACCCATGAGCGAGTCGACGCGATAGTAAACGCCGCCAATCCTTCATTACTCGGAGGAGGGGGCGTCGACGGGGCGATACATCGTGCCGCGGGGCCCGGGCTTCTCGAGGAATGCCGGCGCATTGGCGGCTGTCGCCATGGCGAGGCGAGAATCACCGGGGCCTACAGTCTTCCGGCGCGACACGTCATTCACACCCCCGGCCCCGTCTACAAAGACGGCGCATCGGGAGAGCGGGAGACTCTTCGCTCTTCCTACCGTAACTCTATGGACCTGGTGAAGCGGCACGGCCTGCGCTCCGTGGCCTTCCCCGCCATTTCGACCGGCGTGTATGGCTACCCTGCCGCGGAGGCATGCGGGGTGGCCGTGCATGCAGTGCTGGATTTCATGGCGGAAGACGGCTATGCGGTTGATGTTTATTTTATTTTATTTGATACTATCAATTTTTCTATATACTTAAAATATTTAGAGGCACTACGGAAACAGGCTGGCGCCCCGGCTGACGGCGGGGAACGATAGGGCACGCCCCATGCGTGACGCGCTTTTACCGGCATAGTTTAAGCAATAACTTTCACAAGGGATCATATATGGATTACTGCTCGTTGCTAAGGTCGTCTTCGAGGAAGTTCAACTCCATCGTCTGCCTGGGGCTCGATCCGGTGCTGGGGAATATACCCGTCGAAAAGGGAAGCCCGGGCGACCGCATCCTTTCTTTTTATGAAACAATGCTCAACACGATGGCGCGCAGAAACATCCTTCCTGCGGCCGTTAAACCCAATTACGCGTTTTACGCCCAGTACGGTCTTGACGGCATCGGAACCCTCGCCGCCGTCATCGACGCCTGCAGGGGGCTCGGCCTTCCCGTCATACTCGATGTCAAGCGCGGTGACATAGGCTCCACCGCCGAGGCGTACAGCCGCGAGGCCTATGATTTTTTTAATGCCGACGCGGTGACGCTGTCTCCCTACCTCGGCCTCGACTCGATCGAGCCGTTCTTTACGAACTACCCCGGCAAGGGAGCGTATATCCTCAACAAGACTTCAAACAAAAGCTCCGGCGAGCTTCAGGACGTCATCGTCGACGGAGAACCTCTCTACCTTCGCGTTTCGAAAAAAATCGTTGAGTGGCACCGTCCCGGCATGGGCGCGGTGGTAGGGGCCACCTACCCCGAGGAGCTCGCAGCCATCGGCGGGATATTTATTGATTCCGGGCTTGAGATTCCGCTTCTGATACCGGGTATTGGCTCTCAGGGGGGGAGCGTCGAGTCCGTCTGCTCCGCTCTCAGGCTCCATCCTGACGCTTCCATACACCGAATCAACTCTTCGAGCGCCATCAACTACGCGTACCGTCAGAGGCCCGACCTCCGATTCGATGACGCTGCGGCGGCCGCTCTTGCCGTCCTGAACGATGAAATCAACTCATTTCTTAACGTGTAGCGAGGCCTCGGTTGAAGGACCCTAGAGGTAACCAGAAAACGGTGCTGGTGGTCGCCCACCGGCATGAGGACATCGGACTTATCTGCGAGGTCCTGAACGATACCGATTACGACTGTATTACGGCGCACACAGGAATCGAAGCCCTCAGCGTCATCACCTACCAGCTGCCGCACATCATCATCTCCGAAATCGACCTTCCCGAACTTAACGGTTACGAGCTCTGCCGCAAGATCCGCACGGGTATAAAAACGCGCCTCATTCCGTTCATATTCATCGCATCGTCGGACAAAGTGGACGACCGGATCACGGCCCTGCAGACCGGCGCCGACGCGTGCCTTGCCAAACCGTTCAACGCCGAAGAACTGCGCGCCCTGGTGCGGTCCAAGGTTAACAGCTTCGACGAGCTGTATCAACTGTCCATCACCGATGAGCTCACACGCCTTTTCAACCGGCGCGAGTTTCTGAAGCGCTTCGCCGGCGAGCTCGAGAATCCTCAAACCCAGTCGGTCGCTCTCTGCATCCTCGATCTCGATTTTTTTAAAAAAGTCAACGACACGTACGGCCACCAGACGGGGGACCTTGTACTCATGAAGCTGGCGGACATATTGAAGAATCGCGCTTCCGATAGCTTTTTCCCCGCGCGCTTCGGCGGGGAGGAATTCGTCATCCTCCTGCCCGGTACGAGCGCGGCGTCCGCAGTCTCGACGATCGACGGGCTCCGCGAAGAGCTTTCGGCGACGCCGTTTCGGCAGGCCGGTTCAAACGAGGTGTTCCATATCTCCTTCAGCGCCGGGATTGCCGAATACCCTTCCATGGCCTCCAACATCTCCGAGCTGCTCTCCCGGGCCGACCAGGCGCTCTACGCGGCCAAGAACGACGGAAGGGCGCGCACCTACATTTTCCGGCCCATCATGGCGCGCAACGACCGTTTCTGGGAATACCTCAAAACTCGCAAGGGTACCTTTTTCGAAGCTCCGTTCAACGAGCCTGTTTCCAAGCTTCCCTATCTTCCCCAGACACTTGAGCAGATCATCAACCTCGATTACGAGGTGCGCAGCATTGGCGTGCTCATCATCAAGCTCGAGCCTCTGTTCAATCTCAGGGAGCTTCGCGGACAGCGTAACATCGATTATGATATCGAGAACATCAAATTCATCATCAACTGGGCGTGCCAGTGCAATTTCCCATCGGACACCTACCTTGCCGTCACCAATTTTTTCAGCCACGAGGTCATTGCCCTCTTCCCCAGCATCGTCGATTTCTCCTACAACCCGGATAAGTTCAAGGCTCTCTGCAGCGATATCTCCATGGATTTTTTCATCTTCATCCTGAACTATTTTTTCGACATCTATTTCTCCGGCGACGTCATCTATTTTGAAAAGGGAAATCCGCGCGGCCTCCTGGAGGAAATCGAGCACATCCGCGACAGGGTATATCTGCTGGACAACAAGCGGGACTTTTTCGTCAACATCTTCAACGAGGTTCGACAGGCCCTCTACGACACCACGTCCCTGAAAGGTGTGCTCGAAATAAGGAGTTTTTATAACTATCTATCGATGAAGCCGACGTACAATTATTGCTCATCATGCAATTTCATTATAAAGTCCGACTTCACCGAGCTCCTCCTCAGGGAGAGCATCGCCGGAAGCGACGATTTTGAGAAATTCATGAAGCTCTTTTCCGAATCCTTCTCGGGTGATATTGATTGCCCGCTCATCATCCCGTGGGTCGCCGCGGTCGAACTCGACGAGTACGCGCGGCTGCTGGGCACGGCGCTCCCCGACAGGGAGGTGGTGTTGATGATTAACGAGAGCGTTCTTGAGTCCATCCCGCCCGAGCTGCTCGCCGGCGTAGCCTCCGACCTGCCCGTGAACGTCTCCCTGGGTATCGACAACTGCTATATCGGAAACGACATTCTCAATATACTCTCAACGGTAGATGTTCGCCTGCTCTGTTTTTCCGAGAACATTATACGAAACATTCACCTTTTCCCCGAGCGTATCAAGATCATCAACGGCCTCAGGCTCTTCGCCGATGAGCTGGGAATCCCCGTGCTCGCCCGCAATATACTCCTCGAAGACGAGTTCCAGATTCTAAAAGATCTCAGGATCTTTCACGCCGCGGGACCGTTTATAACGAACATGCTGCAGGACAAGTGAAACCGGTACGTTATCGCAGATCTTTCACTCCAAAGCTGAACGGCCACTTCAGGAATTCACAGCCTGCACGGCGATAGTATCGCGCGGCCTCCTCCTCGCTCTCGAATGCGATATTCTCTATCCGGTCGCCCCAGTGCTCCAGTATCTCGTCCCCGATCGCGTCGAGGGCGTCGCGCGCCACGAGTATGGCGGCCCCGGAGAGCTTTGCCACGGCTGCCGCTTCGCCCCCGCCGTTCGCGTCTATCCTCAGTATCGGGTCGATTATAGCATATTGTCCGAGGGCCTTCCGGAACCTTCGCTCGTCGCGAAAGACCTGGTGGAACATGATCTGCGAGCCCTCCCTCCATTCGTCGAAAACGTGCATGCGCCGATGCGGATAATCTCCGTCCATGTGCTTCAGGAATTCGCCGATGCCCCGATCATCCTGCGGCTCTTCCGAAAAGAAGATCACGTTGTAGAACTGGTGTCGCATCGGAAGTCCATCGAAAAGGGAACGCAAGGCCGGCATGGCTTTTATCCCGGTATCGCAATAAACGTAAAAATTGAATACCGTACTCTCGATGAAGTCAGCGTACCGGGCGCCGTCCCAGGCCTCCGCGACACTCCCGTTGAAGCGAACG
>JBFZEY010000259.1:0-5331 GCA_041306625.1 Spirochaetota bacterium
CCTGTTGTTTCTGTAATCACTGACATTTCACTCGACCATACGGACCTGCTCGGCAACAGTGTTTCCGCAATCGCAATGGAGAAGGCCGGAATTATCAAATATCGGGTCCCCGTCATCACTTCCAACAATAACAGAAACGCTTTGAAAGCGATCGAGTGCACATCACAGATTAAAAAATCCGCTTTATACGTTAACGGACGAGAATATCGGACCCGACCTACGAACACATCCACGGGCTGTCGAACCGTCTTTTCATACAGCATGGGAAAGAGATATATCGATACTATAACACTTGCTCAGCCGGGTCGCTTCCAGACGGTTAACGCGGGGCTTGCCGTGACGGCGTCATTATTGCTGGAACGCAGGGGGTTCGATGTCGGGGATGACGCGATCAAAAAAGCGCTGGCGAAGCTTGTCATTCCAGGCCGCCTCGAAATCATGTCCCAAAAACCTCTCGTTCTGTTCGACCCTGCGCATAATCCACGGGCTATGAAATCGCTGAAAGAGTGCCTGTCGCTTGCCTATCCTGATCGAAAGCCGGTATTCATCCTTACCTTCATGAAAGACAAAAACGTTAATTCAATGTTAGATGTAATAGGAAGTACGCACCCGGCGAAAATACTATATTACCAGCTTGATGATGACAGGTGTTACACTCCTTCAGCTTTCGGTGAGGACAGGGTAACATCGAAATTCGATATAATTCGAGGAAATGACAAGAATATGATGCTTGTGAAGGCCATGGGACGCTATATGGACGGGAAGCATATCGTGGTGGCGACCGGAAGTTTCCGTCTGTACCCTGTAATAAAAAAGCTTGCAATATCCATCGCACGATGATCTTATTCTTCAGATTGTGGAGCATCCGAATATATAGATAGCCGGCACCTGCCAGGGCGCCGCGCGATTAAAAAATCAGTTAGCCGGGCGAAGGGATGGACGAAGCGACAAAAAGTCTGGTCGTCGGCGTTATGGAAACGCTCAAGGATTTCGCGGCGGGGAAGCTTTCTACCGAGGATTGCCGCCGACGGTACAGGCAGATGATTTCCGATTGTGAATCCATGGAACTGGTAGCCGATCGTTCAACCGGCCTGATGCAGTCGTTATGCTATGCCCATTCCACGGGCAACTTCGCCCTATTCACCGGCATATACCGTATGCAGAATGATTCGCTTACACCGCTGAGCTTTTGTGGAGACGGCGCCTTCAACGTGTCCATAGCGAAATTACACCATACTATTTCCTCACGGGTGAGCGTCGGCCGGTCCGTCTCGATGCTCCCCGGCGATGCACATCCCCTGCCCCATACTGTTTACACATGCCTTGTGCCTGGAGAATCACGAATTCGGCTTATATTCGCCGCAATTTCCTCCTCACATTTTTTCTCGGAAAATGAATTCGTTAAAACGGCGAATGTCGTCGGTGCATTGCGAGACGCCGCCGATTTTGAAATGAACCCTCAGTATTTTTCTTTTTTCTCGGAAAGACGGACCGATGTCAGTGAATGGATATCGGCAAGAATAGACGAAGGTCTTTCTGTTTACGTGCATTATTTTCTGTTCAATATGGTAGAACGGATCTTCAGCCATATGGGACTCCCGGAAATGCTAAAAATCAGCGCTTCGATAAAGGATGCACTTCATGCGCAATGCGGGACCTCCGGCACGGTTGTTTTCGAGCTTTCCATGCGTGAATACCTCGTATTCATTCCCGATTCCACCGGAACCGGGTGTGAGAAAAAAAAGGCCTCTTTTGATTATCATGGAAGTTCGATACCCTCCCAGTCTTACGCCTTTACCATCAGGAAACACGCAGATATTATCGATTTCTGGAATGAAGTCCTGGAATTTGAATACGGTCTTGCCGCCGGGGAAAAAAGAAAATGATCCGCCGTCAGGTAACGGTAATCGGATCGCACAACGACAGTCAATTCCTCGATGAAGCCTATGAGATAGGCCGTCACATCGGCGTCAGAGGATGGACGCTTATATGCGGCGGACGCGGCGGAATCATGGAGGCCGCATCACGCGGCGCATCAGATGAGAACGGGATTGTCATCGGTATATTGCCCGGGAATGATTTCAGTGAAGCGAATCCACATTGCACAGCCATCGTTGCCTCGGGGATTGGATTCGCACGCAACAGTATGAACGTTCTGTCCGGTGACGTGGTTGTGGCTTTGAACGGCAGAGCCGGTACGCTGACCGAGCTGGCATACGCGTATCAATACGGAAAGCCTATTATAATCTGCCTGTTCACAGGCGGCTGGAGTTCCTGGTTCAACAAAATTATGACGGCTGACGGCGGCAGCCAGCCGGTCTATGCGGCGCATAGCGTCGTGGAGGCCCGCAACCTGTTGGACTCTCTTCTCAAAGAAGGAGATACGCCCCCGTAGCACTACATATAGTCGAGATAATCCTTAAGCTTACGTGCCCTGGTTGGATGCCGCAGACGGCGCAGGGCTTTTGCCTCTATCTGTCGTATGCGTTCCCGTGTTACCTTGAACACATAGCCAACTTCCTCAAGCGTATGTGAGTAGCCGTCATCGAGGCCGAAACGCATTCGTATTACCTTCTGTTCGCGTGCTGGCAACGTGTTGAGCACGGTATGGATCTGCTCGGACAGCAGCCGGTACGCGGCCGTGTTGGCCGGAGAATCAACATCCTTGTCCTCGATGAAGTCGCCAAGGAGGGAATCCTCTTCCTCTCCAACGGGTGTTTCGAGAGATATGGGTTCACGAGCCACGTTTTTAACGCCTTTAACTTTGGCAAGCGGCCACCCGAGCCTGTCTCCGAGCTCCTCGGCCGTAGGCTCCCTTCCGAACTCCTGCTGAAAGAGCCGGGTTTCCCTCATAACCTTATTTATCTGTTCAATCATATGGACAGGGACGCGGATGGTCCGTGCCTGGTCGGATATGGCCCGTGTGATCGCCTGACGTATCCACCATGTGGCGTAAGTGGAGAATTTATACCCTTTGCGGTACTCAAATTTATCAACGGCCTTTATGAGACCTATATTGCCTTCCTGGATAAGATCGAAGAAATGCATTCCCCTGTTAGCATATTTCTTTGCTATCGAAACGACAAGGCGAAGGTTCGCATTAATGAGTTCTTTTTTGGCGATAGAGATCTTGCGCTGTCCCAGCTCGATCTGCTTGCCCCACTTCATAATATTGTCAGCGGGTGCGCCTGCTTCCTGTTCGATCCGTCTGATTTTTCGTTCGTTATTGCGAATATCCTTCACCATTTCAAGAAGCTCTTCTTTCTTTTTAATAGCGAGCTCTCGAATGATGCTGCGAACTTCCTCTCCTTTTTCCACCTTGCGCGCAAAGTGTTTGAGCTCTTTGATCTCCTTGCCGTACTTGCGCTCGATCTGACCGAAAAAATCCAGGGTGTCCTTTATCCGGCTCACCATCGACTGTATTTTATGGGCTAGTTTTGATATTTCGGCCTCGTTTATTTCCATTTCCCTGATCGAGTTGACGATGAGGTTCATGGATGTGTCTATCTTTATGCGCATTTCGTCGGCTTTCTTGGAATCAGCATCGACTTTTTTTAACTTGTTTTGCGTCTGAAGGATCTTTTTGTCCTCGGCGATGATTACGAGCATCTTTTCAGTATATTTTTTCTCCAGCTGTTTCATGTCAACCGAGGAAAAATAGTACAGCCTGTTTATTCTTAAGACATCATTCAGCTTGATTTTGCCGGTCTTTACCCTTGGATGGTTCTTTATGAGATCGTTAATCAGAAGGCTCGAATGGATCACCGCGTCTTCTATGAGTAGCTCGCCTTCCTCTATTCTTTTGGCAAGGTCGACCTCCTGGTCTCCGGAAAGAAGCGATACCTTCCCTATCTCTTTAAGATAAAGCCTGATTGGGTCGTCGATATAGGAAGAATCCTCAGACGCGGTTGATGAAGATTTTTTCGACGAGCCCGCGCTCTTTTTCTTTACAGGAGCGGGTGGCGCTGCTTTTCGCGTGGACTCCTCGACAACTTCAATGCCAAGCTGATTTAAAAGGATGAAAATATCGTCGATCTTATCGGAATTGAGCAGTTTGTCCGGGAGGACGTCGTTTATTTCGTCGTAGGTAATCTCTCCGTTCGATTTGCCTAGCAAAATGAGCTTCTTGACTTCGGGGATGTTCTCCAGCACTATTTCAGTTTTGCTCATGACACTCCTGTAAAGTATACTTTCATACGATCTGTATGTTGTATTTGTAAGAAGACAACTTTTCCCATTCCCTGGTGAGAATTTCGATTTCGACTTCGAGTTCAGTGAGATTTACATTAATATCGACACTTTCGCCGGCCTGAGTCTTTTTAATTTTGTCCTTGTAAAGCTCAATTTTACGCTCGAGCATGTACATCCTGATGTTGATATAGATTTCGGTATACGCGGCAACCGGATTTTCTATCCGGTACTCCCTGGCAAGGCAATTCTCAAGGAAATTTTTTTCGCTCCCATCAGGGAAAATATCGAACAGCCTGTCAACAGAAATCTTCTCTCCGGCCGAAAATAGTTCCCCCATTTTAATGAAAACAGCGAACGCGTCCGGGTCTTCAATCTCGTTTTCTGAAAAATCTATTATCGCCTTTTCAACAAGCTCGGGATATCTGCACAAAAGCTCAACCATTTCCCTGTGCGCCCTGACCAGGTACGATGCTTTACCCTTATCTTTTAAGGTAGTGGCCTTTTCCGCCTGTACCGAACGGAAACTTGAATTATTTTTACCGAGATAACGTTTAAAATCAGAGCGTATCTCATTTTCGCTGATTTTCAACAAAGTACTTATTTTTTTTAGATAATGACTGCGTTCGCTCTCATATTCGATCTCGCCCACTATCGCGAACAGGTTGCGAAGCATGTCCATCCTGCTCTGGTTCCCCGATTCAGCGATGGACCTTTCAAGCCTGAAATCTACCGGCTTCGAGGAACTGTCGACGATTGCCATAAACTCACGGAAACCCCTATTTTTAATAAAATCGAAAGGATCATCTTCGGGCAGCATGGCGACCTTTACGTCGACGCTAATATCTTTTATAACATCGAGGGATCGCAAGGATGCATTTATCCCTGCGGAATCGGCATCGAAGAGCAGTATGATCTCTCTGCAAAATCTGGCGAGAACGCGCACCTGGATTTCCGTAAGGGCCGTCCCGAGAGGAGCCACGACGTTTTGAATTCCGGCCTGATGGCAACCGATAACATCAAGATATCCCTCAACGACAATGGCTCGGCCGAGAGAAGCGATATGCTGGCGGGCGACGTTGATTCCGTAAAGGACATTGCGTTTTTGAAACAGCTCGGATTCCGGCGAATTGAGATACTTTG
>JBFZEY010000260.1:0-4884 GCA_041306625.1 Spirochaetota bacterium
ATAATCGCATAATCCAATCAAGAAACAAGTCTAATGTAGTGGTGGGATTTTCAATTCCGGAAGCTGGCTTCATCAAACAGGCGTATATTGTTTGCATTCAGCTAAAAAATAAAGCCCGTCGATATCGACGGGCTTTTTCTTTTTCCTGTTGTAAACGGTTTCGGGTATAAGCACCCGCGGCGGCGGCGTATCCAGCCGAATACCCTTCCTGATCGTTTTTAAAAGGCTTTTCTTATTATTTTTCTTCTTTTTCATGACGCCCACCAGAACATCGTACTATCATACAGATACGTTTTCCTGTCTATTAATTTTTCCATCGGAGCGGTGATGCCGTACGAATTTTCATTCTTACAAATGATCACCCTCCAGCCCATACCCGAGGACCCGCTTACTCTGGAGCTGGATTTAATCAAAATGTTACGGTTTAACGGCTATCGCCTCTATTTCCACAAGTGCATTTTTAGGTAGATTCGCGACTTCGTATGCTGCCCTGGCCGGGTAATCGCCGTTGAACTGTCGTGCGTATACCTCGTTAACAGCGGCGAAATCGCCGATACTTTTCAATAGAACTGTGGTCTTCACCACATGCTCGAATCCAAGACCGGCTTCCTCGAGTATCGCCTTCATGTTTTTAAAAACCTGCTCGGCCTGTTCTGCCGCGGTAACCCCGACCATCTCCATGCTCACCGGATTGAGGGGTAACTGGCCCGAAATAAACAGAAGGTTTGCCGCCTGAACAGCCTGTGAATACGGACCTATCGCCCCGGGCGCTTTATCGCTGGAGATTATCCTTTTCATCATTTCACCTCTTTTTTCAAAATTTGATTTGTTCTTTAAGATGTATACGATTCATTTCTAGAGCATAATTTCATCATCGGGTCCGAGCAAAGGTGCATCAACTTCCACCGTTTCAGGATATTTTATGCCGGTTCCGGTGTTCAGAAGCACGACCCGATCATTCTCCGATATCCAGCCCTCTTCCCGCAGGCGCTTCGCCGCTGCGAGGGTTGCCGCTCCCTCCGGGCAGACAAACGCGCCTTCGCGATGCCCGAGGACCGAAACCGAACTGAGTATTTCCTCATCGCTAACCGCAACAGCGGAACCACCTGTCTTGTATATCGCTTCGAGAACCAGGAAGTCTCCCAGCGCCTTGGGAACATTAATCCCGAACGCAACGGTTTTTGAGTTTTCCCAGAAGACGGAATCACTTTTTCTCTCTTTCCAGGCTTTAACTATAGGCGCACATCCATCGGCCTGTACCGCCACCAGCCGCGGCATCTTTTCCCCGATCCAGCCGATTTCCTGAAGCTCGCGTAATGCCTTGTATATCCCGATCAAACCCACGCCGCCTCCCGTCGGATAAATAATTACATCGGGAGCCTCCCAGCCGAATTGCTCTACTATTTCAAGGCCCATCGTTTTCTTCCCTTCTATCCGGTAGGGCTCCTTCAGGGTCGAAGCATCGTACAATCCATACTTCTTTACGGCGCGGCCGATTATCTTACCGGCGTCGCTGATAAGTCCGTTGACCAGAAACAGGGAGGCTCCGGTTACTACGCATTCACAGCGTGTAATTGTCGGCGCGTCCTTCGGCATGGCTATTACGGCCCTGATTCCCGCGGCTGCGCAGTAGGCCGCCCATGCTCCTCCCGCATTGCCGTTTGTCGGCATGGCTAGGGCCTTAACCCCCAGCTCCTTCGCACGCGAAACGCCTACCGCCGCGCCCCGCGCCTTGAACGTGCCGGTCGGAATTATTCCCTCATCTTTCATGTACAGGTGCGGGATGCCTGAATCCGCGCCCGCGTTTACCAGGCGCAGCATGGGCGTCATTCCTTCTCCCAGACTGACGATGTTTTTGCTGTCGCGCACAGGCAGAAACTCGCGATAGCGCCACAGATCCGGTTTTCTTGAAGTGATCATTTCTTTGCTGATTGATCGTGCCGCCTTTTCCAGATCATAGCGGACCAGCAGCGGTGATCCGCATTCGCATAACTGGGCGATTCCCCCGTCAGAAAGTTTTTTACCGCACTTTGGACATTCAAGACCCGAGACGAACATTGAGCGATACCCCCGATTTCTGATTATTCATTGAAAAGGACAACGTTTTTAACCCTGGCCAGATCCCTCTCGTAATAGCGGGCACCGATCAGGAACATCACGCACGCGATAATCCCGAAAGACGGTGTTATCAGCAATGCTTTCTCGAGGCCTATATGATCGGAAATTCCGCCTATGAACATCGGCGACCACGAAGCCCCCAGTATATGCTGACATACGACGCAGAGACCGTAAGCGAGCGCCCGCATTCCCGGATGCACGACATCCTGAATTACCGCCGCGGCCGGGGCGAGAAACGCGACCGACAGCACGCCGAAAACCACCATGAATGGGATGAAAGTCATCGAATGCGGGGCAAGGAACGCCGCGCCAAGCAGCAGTGCGGAGGCCAGGGAGGTTATCCCCGAAAAAACCATCCGGGCGTTTGCCCTTTTTTTCATCCAACGGTCCGAGAGGTAACCGCCCAGCGGCGCCCCCACGAGCAGGAGCATCGCCAGAATGGCTGTTATGCTTCCCGCCTTCTGCTGGTCCATTCCGTGAAAACGGTTAAGGTACGAGGGGAACCAGATCATGATCGGGGTCGTTACCGCTATATTCATCGCAAAGGCGATATACACGAACCACAGGGTTGGTATGTCGAACAGCTGCCTTATCGACAGCCATAGCGCGGCAGACGTGCCCTTCGAGGCCGCTGCCACCGCCTCTAGCGGCACTGTGCGATAATCACGGGTGAACCAGTAAAGAACCGCGAGGATGATTCCAGGGATACCGACCAGCCCGAAAGCATGCTGCCATCCGTAGTGCATTCCGACATAGCCGCCGATAAGGAATCCAAGCCCCGCACCTATCGGCGCGAAGGCGTCCCATATTCCAACGGCGATCGCCCTTCGTTCCCTCGGGAAAGAAGCCGCGATTATTGCGATCGCCGCCGGCGCGTATCCGGCCTCACCTATTCCTGTAAATGCTCTGGCCAGCAGCAGTTCTTCATAATTACGCGCGAACGCGCAGGCGATCGTCGCCACGCTCCAGAAGAAGACCATCAGAGCAACCATCTTTCTCCTGCTCCACCGGTCGACAATAAGGGATAATGGCAGTACAAACAATGCGATAAAAAGCGAAACCACCCCGGAGAGCGATCCGAGGAGCTGGTCTGAAAGCCCCCAGTCCTGTTTTATAAATGGCAACAGGGATGCAACGATCATCCTGTCGGTATAATCGAACGCGTAGGTTAGACAGAGAAGTATCAGAACAACGACCGAACTCCTGCCCCCCTCGCGGTAAACTTCATGCGATTCGCCCGATTCACGTTGCATTGTATCTGCCACGGCACCACCTCCCATCAATTGTCATCTCATCCGCAGAGATAGACTTCGAGCGGAAAATCGATTCCAAGTTTTTCAAGACCTGTTTCCGTCACAACGTAAATATCCTCGGGCATATTTCCGAAATAAACCAGATCATTACCGAAACACCCGACCTCGACGCATACGATCATCCCCGGCCTGAGCTCGGTGAGGTCGTCGGGAGAAAACCACGGCTGTTCGTGGTTAAGAAGTCCGATTCCGTGTCCGACAAAATCAATCGGCACGGCCTGGTTCCAGTCCTGCCGATACGTCTCCTTCTCGGCCAGTTTGAAGATATCGCATCCCCGCATTCCGGGAACGATATTCCTTACCGTGTTCAGATATGCATCGCGACCCCACTTCGACAGGTCGGCAAGCTTCGGGGGAAGCTTTTTCCCGACATAGAAAGAGCGTTGAAAATCGGTCCAATAACCTTTGTATGTTGGACCGCTATCGGCGAAACCCTGATCCCCTTCTTTTATAACGCGATCATAGAACGGTGTACTGACCAGCCGCCATTTCCCCGGAGCGTCAGTTCCACACATAAACAGTGTCACATTGGTGATGTCGATCGCATCGTACATGTCCTCTTTAACGTACTCGTTCCAGATGATGCGATGAATATCCCGCTCAGTGAGCCCGGGTCGTATCGAGGTCCAACCCTTCGACAGTACTCTTCCCGCCTTTTCACAGGCGGTGCGCATTACATCGATTTCCCAGGGGGTCTTGATCATCCGCTGCTCCCAAACGCACCGGTCCGCGCTCACGAACTTCGCGTTCGGCAATGACCGCTCTATCTCGCGAATCTCGTCAATGGAAACTTCAAGAACATATTCCGGACCATACTCCATCCCGATCACTTTGCCATCGAGACGCATACTTTTTATTGTATCGAGGAAGACATCGATAAATCTAAGGGGAAGACGCCACATTTTAATCTGGCTCCAGGCACGAACATCCTTTATCCAGGTCGTGCGGCGTACGCTGTTTGAAAGCACCGATTCTCCTACAAACACCGGATCGTGTGCCTGGGAAATTATCAGGCAGTGGCGCCACCGATGGCTGTACCTGATGTTGGACTCGCGGTATCCGCCGTAATAATATTTGTTGTCATAAGAAAACAGCACCATGGCGTCGATACCGTGCAGGGCCATCGTTTTTTTTGCGGTCGCAATCCGCAGGTCGAACTCCTCGCGGGGAATATGCGGAACGAAATCCTCGGACGCGGCGGAATCCGTCCAGAGAACGCCCTCGCGTTCTATCTGATGGTCGGCTGAAAGCTCGTTCTTTTTCTCAGACATAGATGGCCCCCTTCTTCGGTTCCCGCTCAGCCCAGGGATCGAAAGTCAGGTGCACGGCCGGCACCCATCCTCCAATTTAAAGTTATCTTCCTGCGGCTGTGGCGGCGTCGTATCTGCGCCAGTTATAGCAGGCTCCCGGAAGATCGTCAACAATATATTGTATTTATTACAATATATTTAAA
>JBFZEY010000261.1:0-5406 GCA_041306625.1 Spirochaetota bacterium
TATTACGGGAACCTGCTCGACGCGCCGCCGCCCTTTCCGGTAAGCAAAGATGCTCTCACACTCGATCTCGGCTGCGGATGGAGCCGCGTGCTGAAGCCCGTGCTCGACCGGGGGGCGCGCGGCATCGGCCTCGACATTTCACAGGCGATGCTCGAACAGAGTAAAAAGCACCTCCTGAAAAACGGTCACATTCCGGCCCTGCTTTGCGGCGACGGCACCAGGCTTCCCTTCAGGGACGACAGCTTCGACATGGCCTATTCGCTACTGGTCCTGCAGCACCTTTCCAAGGCGAACGGGAAGCTGGTCCTCGGCGAGGTGAACCGGGTATTAAAGCCCGGCGGCACGGCCTACATCCGTGTGCCCTCCCGCCT
The DNA here is from genome assembly GCA_041306625.1 of Spirochaetota bacterium. GTDB lineage: Bacteria > Spirochaetota > UBA4802 > UBA4802 > UBA5368 > MVZN01. The sequence continues at coordinate 372 of JBFZEY010000261.1, forward strand.
CGCGCCGGAAAACCTGCTTTTCGCGTTTTTGCAATTTATAAGCATATACGTCTTCCGCTACAACGATCCGATCCGCATGCGCTTTTACCGCCTGGGTGAGATTAAAAAGCTCTGCCGGGTCCTGTTTTCGCAATGCGAGATAACGGCGCACGAGTTCCGGCCGCCGTGGAACATTCACACAAAATGGACCTGGCATTACATACTCGTCCCGAGGCGCTTTCACCGGGCGCTCCGCCGTATGTCGGACCGCATTGAGGCGCTTGCCAACGGGCCCCTTCCCTTCCTCAGGCACTTCGGTGTCACGCTGATGGTAAAGGTGGTGAAATAAGCGTATTGACACTTCGCACCGGCCGTGCTATGCATAATGGTCTTCGCAGATGATACTCCGGATTCACCCGCAATGAAATGACCGAAGGGCACCAGGGCGGCGCGGCCGCGAACAAGCTAAGTGTGGGCGTGCGCCTCGGCTACGGCGCGGCCGATTTCGGCCTCAGCCTTGGATTCAACCTGCCCGCCCTGTTCCTGTTGTATTATTTTACCGATGTATTTTTCATTTCATCGGCCTCCGCGGGATTCATCCTGTTTTTCGCCAAAATCATCGACGCGTTCGTCTCGCCGGCGATGGGCTATCTCTCGGACCATACGTCGACCCGCTGGGGAAGAAAGCGCCCCTACCTCCTCCTCGGGGCGCTCCCGGCCGCGTTCAGCATGGTCTTGTTGTACGCCTCCCCGGCCATTTCCCAGGAGACCTGGCGCGTCGCGTACGCGATGGGCGCGTTTACGCTTTTCTGCGTCCTGATGACCATCCTCAGCATACCCTACACCGCCCTTACCGCCGATCTCACCGGCGACTCCCACGAGCGCTCGGTCCTGACCGCCTATCGCATGTTCTTTTCCATCGCCGGCACGCTCGTCGGAGCGGCGGCCACCATGCCCCTGGTAAGCGCGCTGGGAGGGGGGCCGGTGCAGGGATTCCGGGCGGTGGGAATACTGTACGCCGCCATCATGGCGGTCACCATTTTCGTAACCTTCTTCGCGGTGCGTGAGCGCACGGTCCGGCCCGCCAAAGATACCGACGCCGGTGCGCTCATGCGGGACCTCAGGGCGGTCATCGAGAACCGGCCCTTCATCATACTCACCCTGGGCGTCATGATGCACCAGGTGGCGCTCAATACCATGTCTGGCGTGGTGGTCTACTTCTTTAAATACAACCTCAAAGCGGCGAACCTCATCCCGATTGCCTTCGTGGTGCTGATGTCGGGCTCCGCGCTGTCCATCCCCTTCTACCTGCGCGTTTCGCGCAGGCGCGGCAAGAAATTCGCCTATAACCTGGGAATGGGTATCATGGCATCACTCTCGGCACCCATCTTCTTTTTCGCTGAGATGAGCCCGGCGCTTACCATCGCGCTCTTCGGCCTGGTGGGATTCGGCCTCGGGACGGTATACCTTTCGCCATGGGCGATGGTCCCCGACACGGTCGAGTACGCGCAGTGGAAGACGGGCCGGCGGCAGGAGGGGATGCTGTACGGGTTTTTCTTTTTCTCCTTCAAGCTTTCGGTGGCGTTTCCGGGCCTCATCGTAGGGACGGTGCTCTCTCTCTCGGGCTACACTCCCGCCGGACCGCAGGGGCCGGAAGCGCTCTTCGGCATCAAAGCGCTGCTTACCTTCATACCGTTCATTTTCGTAATCGCGGGAATGGTCCTCATCGCGCGCTTCCCGATCACCATGGAGCTCCACCGCCGCATGGTGCGAGAGATACACGAGCGGATCAGCTCGAGGACATAGGGCTTTCCCGCCGCCTCCCTCCGGTCGCCTGGTTTTTCATTGAACGAGCGGACCGTGCGCGCCTGCACCCTGGGTACCGGATTGCCGGACACTGTGATCTCCGCTTTTTCCATGTTCGACGACCTGTCACTTCCTGGTCTTTCTGTCCAGTTTTTCAGTGCCGCGGGATGCCGCAGCCGGAGATCGCACGGGCGTTAGCATCCGATCCATCGACGAAAATGATTATTTCATCGAGAATGTACATATTCTCATATTTGCCGATTTTCATTCTCCAGCCCGTAAAACAATTGCGGAAATATGCCGGATTTGAAAGATTTACGGGATTGAGCGAAACCCTTATGCAAGGAAACGCCATGAAGGACCGAATAATAGCGATACTCATTCTGACCGTAATCATCACGACGTCGATCTTTTATTACTTCATAGCCGTGCTCATCTGGCTCCTCACCCGTCCGTTCGACCGGCGGCTGCGCCTGCTGCACCTGTACACCTGCTACTGGGGGGCCTTCTATACGTACATCGTGCCTGCCTGGAAGATCAGCATCGAGGGCCGCGAGAAGATCCGCCGCGACGCCACTTACGTCATCGTCTCCAACCACCAGTCGCAGCTGGACATCCTGGTGCTCTTCAGGCTCTACGTGCACTTCAAGTGGGTGTCGAAGAGCGAGATATTTAAAATTCCGCTCATCGGCTGGAACATGGTGATGAACCGGTACATCAAGCTGCGCAGGGGCGACAAGGAAAGCATCGCGCAGATGATGGCCGATTCCGAAGAGAGGCTTTCCGAGGGAAGCTCCATCTTCATCTTCCCCGAGGGCTCGCGCTCGCCCGACGGGCATCTCAAGCCCTTCAAGATGGGGGCCTTCATCCTCGCGAAAAAGATGAAGGTGCCGATACTGCCCGTCGTGGTGGAGGGAACGCGCCACGCCCTTCCCAAGTACAGTGTGAACTTTCACGGCTCTCACCGCATACGCGTGCGAGTGCTCGAAGAGGTACCCTACGAAAGCTTCGCCGGCACAAGTGAAGAGGAGCTTGCGAAGCGACTGTGGGGAAAAATCAATACGGAACTTGAGCGTTTACAGAAAGAGCCGGGGGCGGCCTGAAGCTCAACCCCGGTTCTGGCCTTCTCACTCCGCCGAGCAGGCGAGTTCCACTTTCCCCTTTTCCGAAAGGTTCAGCACGATGGACTTCATCCTCGTCATGGCCTCTATGGAGTAGCGCGTGCCCTGCGTACCCAGCCCGGACGACTTCGTCCCCATAAAGGGGAAATGGTCGGGTCCCCGCTGGGTCTTGGAATTGATCTGCACCGTCCCCACGTCGAGCTGCATCGCGATATTGATGGCCGAATTGATGTCGCCGGTGAAAATGCTCCCCTGCAGCCCGTACTCCGATCTGTTGGAAATTTCTATCGCCTCGGCGAGGTTCTTGACGCGCATTATCGGAAGCACCGGCCCGAAGGGCTCCTCCCACGCCACCCTCATGTCGGCCGTCACGTTGTCGAGCACCGTTGGATGCATGATATTCCCCTCCCGCCGGTTGCCGCATAACAGCGTCGCGCCCCTGGCGAGCGCGTCGTCGACTAGGCCCTGCACGTAATCGCACTGCGCGGGCGAGATGAGAGCCGAAATCACCGGGTTCTCGCGCGGCAGGCCCACGGCGAGCCTGCCGGCCAGCGCCGTTATCTTTTCCGCCAGTTCCCGCGCGTTGTCATCGAAGACGAGGACCCGCTTTACGGCGGTGCATCGCTGTCCCGAATACGAAAACGCGCCCGAAACGATCTGCGAGGCGGTGAGTTCAAGGTCCGCATCGGGAAGCACCAGCGCCGCGTCCTTGCCGCCCAGCTCAAAGAGGAGCGGCACCATGGTGGCCTTCGACGCTATACGGCGCGCCGTGGCGGAGCTTCCGGTAAACGCGACCATGCTGATGCCGGGATGCGACACGATGTAATCGCCGATCTCCTCCCCCTTCCCGGTGACGATGGAAAGCACCCCCGGGGGCAAACCGGCTTCGCGCAAGATCGCGCCGAAGTACAGGCAGGTCATCGCGCCCGCCGACGGGGGCTTCACGATACAGCTGTTCCCTCCTGCCAGCGCCGGCGCGATCTTGGTGCCGGTCAGGTTGAACGGGTAATTGAACGGTCCGATGGCCAGGACCACGCCGAGGGGCACCCGGTACGAAAGTGAAATTTTATCGCGCTTCTGCTGGGCGAAAACGTCGCTGAACTTGGTCTCGCCCTCGAGGCGAAGAGCGTCCTCGGCGGTGAAGTCGAAAATCTCCGCGGTGCGAACGATCTCCTCGCGCGCGCTTTTTATCGGTTTTGCGATTTCGTCGCAGAGGATTTCCGAAAGCGCGTCGGCCTCGCGCTCCATTATCCGGGCCGCCCGGTGCAAGAGCTCCGCGCGCTCCCGAAGCGGTGTATCGCGCCAGCAGGGATACTGCCTCCATGCCGATTCGATCACCTCGTCGAGCTCTTCCCTGGTAATGGCCTGGGTTTTACCGAGGAGCCCGCCGTCGACGGGGTTATACATCTCCATCAGTTTCCCGGAGCGTGAAACCGTGTATGCCCCCTGCGCGAAATAATTATACACACCGGCGGATGAGACATCATTAAATGACGATGATTTCGTCATGACCGTTCCCCCCTGCTTTCGATTCAGTCCGTAGCGTAGCATACGGCTTGAAAAAACACCAGCTTATTCGGGGCCTCCTTCTAAACCGTAGCGGCGTCTTATTTGAAAACGATGGGAAAATGCCGCCCCGGCCGGAAGTCAGGCAGATTAAAAGCGCGGCATCAGTGCTTCGCCGCCAGCGCAATAAGCCTTCCGGCGATACGGTCCGCGTGCGGCACGGCCCCTCTCGCCGCGACAAAACCCATAAACGAGATCAGCACCGGATACATCGACACGAAAAAGGCGTCGGGCGCGAGCACCTTGCGCGGCATGATCTCCGCGCACACCTCAACGGCGCGCTGCGCCGTCCACGCCGGCGGCATGAGCAAAAAGTAATTGTACATGAACTCTCCGAAACCGGTAACGATCATCCGCGCGTTCTCCCTGTCCCGCCCGTCCAGTTTTTCGAAGTCCGCGCTCTTTTCGTATTCGCCGTACAGCCCGAGGACGATCCTTCCCGCTTCGTCAAAGTCCTCCTGCGAAAACTCGCCCACCTCCTGCTCGGCGGACCATTCCTCCTCGTCGAGGACCAGAGCGTCCACGACGGTTTTAACATGCAGCAGAATGGCCGGAACGTGCTC
>JBFZEY010000262.1:0-2988 GCA_041306625.1 Spirochaetota bacterium
GTCCCGCTCGTTTCATCCCGTTGAAACCCATGAAATATTTTGACTTTGCCCGATATTCGATTATATTCCAATTGAGTTTAAATAAATATTTCAAACTGCGGGAGGAATTAAATGAAGTACGCAAGGAGCAGTCTCTTTATTGTCGTGGCGTTTATTTTTATTCTGGCGTCGTGCTCATCGAGCGGGGAAACCAAGCTCACAAACAAGGAAGTCCGGGAAATGGACAAGTCAATGTCCATACTGGAACAGCGGCTCGCAAATGAAATCGCGGAAAAAAACGTCCAGATAAAATGGCATGCGGATGCCGTAACCATCAACATCGTTGACTCACTCTTTTTTGAAAGCGGTGCAGCCACCATTAAGCCGCGTGGACTGAAAACGCTCGACGAAATCGGCAGTATACTGAAACAGCTTCCCTCAAACAAGATCATTCGAATTGAAGGTCATACCGATAACGTCGCGATTGGAAAAGCCCTTGGAAAGATGTATCACAGCAACTGGGAAATGGGTGCGGCGAGAGCGTCAGCGGTAGCCGAGAACCTCGTGAAAATTTCGGGTATCAATCCCGAGAAGATCGCCGTGGTGTCTTATTCAAAGTACCGCCCGATAGTCCCTAACACCTCTCCGGAGAACAGGTCCATAAACAGAAGGATCGAAATCGTTGTCATGAATCGTCTCAACTATGAGGCCAAAGAGCTCGAGTCGAGCGGTGAGGCAAAAGATCTCGAAGCAAGCAATCGATAGTATTCTGATTTAACCGGACATTGATGAAGACGGCGGCCCTCATGGCGCCGGCTATTTTTATATATACCCGACTGACCGACAAGCCACCGGCCCTAATCCTAACAGCACACCTTGAGTTCAATATCGAGCAACGTACCGTCTTTTCTCTTTGCCTGCTCCCGGGCATATATGGTTCCAGTATGCATGATTATGCGGAAAACACGGACGGCCTGTACAATGTTCCCTGGTGCTGTCTGGAAAAATCGAAAATGACTGCCATTGTTCTGCCCCGCCTATTTTCGTTCAAAAGGGCTTGCAGTGTACATTACCTAATCTGCTTGGGCTCCGACAGGCGGCTCCGCTTTTTTTCTCTCGGAGATATCCTGTTTAATCGCTGTAAAACTGATGATGCCTCCACCGACGGCGCTCATTGGGTTTATGGTCATCTCCTCGTTTTACAGGCCCCTGCCCCTGCGGCTGTTTGTTATTTTCCCCGGCCAGACCTCACCGCCCGGTATGCGGGGATATCCCGTTAAGCGCACAATAATACGACCGGAACGAGATCGCCGATAAATACAATGACCGCAACCGCTCTATACTTAATCGAGATGACTTCGTGTTTGGGATGATCCCCGAAGTTTTTACCGTCACCGCTGTGCGAACATTGAATCCACCGCGGCGATCACTTTTTCCGGGTATTTAAACTGCACCATGTGGCCCGTGCCGGGAAGTTCCTTCAGGACTGCATTGGGAAGAGCCCGTACCAGTTGCCTTGAATCCTCGACCGGGACCATTAAATCCCCGTCGCCATGAAGTATCATGAAACGCGCGGCGATACCGGGATAGGACGGAAGGAGTTCTCTCATGTTATCATTGTACCGAACATCTTCGGCCGAGAGCGACATCACCACCTTCGTCTGGAACATCATCTCTTTTCTTTTGTTCAGGTAGTCCGGCGTGAGAATATCCATGTCGGGCGTAAAGGCCATGCGCACCATCTCCTCCATCATCGAGTCGCCGAGTAGTGCCGCGCCGGCGGCGGCGAATCCCCTGCCCACAAGAGGCAGCCTGTTTAAATAAAAAATAAACATAACATTCTCCGATGGATGGCTCACCCCGGCAAGGGAAACGTACCCTTTGATGTTCTCGATTTTACGCGCCGCCAGTGCGAGCGCGATCCCGCCGCCGTATGAATGCCCCACGACCACAACGTTCCTCAGGCCCAGCCGCTCCATGATTTTGACCGCCGTATCGGCGTTGGCCGCCACGGTATGCGCTGCCGCATTGTCGCTGCTGAACCCGAAGCCCGGACGGTCGTACGCGGTGACCCGGTATTTCTTCGCCAGCCTGTCAATAACGGGGTCCCAGTCTTCGATACTGCCCGGCAGCCCGTGGATCAGCAGCACGTCCCTGCCGGCGCCCTTCTGCACATACCGTATCCGCTCTCCGTCAAGTTCCAGGTAGCTTCCTGCAAAGCCGTCCGGGATGGCGATGCGATCATGACTTGCGATACCGGTGATGACAAGGAGGATGATGATCGATATACAGGCAATGCACACTGTTTTAAGAGCCCTTTTCATAATAAAACGCTCCATTTGATAGTAATATAAAGGATTGTGCATCAATCTCGATGAATGTCAAGAAACAATACGACATGTCGCGAATGGCGGATACGCGCCGCGGCGTTCGGCGAGATTTCGCGTGTATTGAAATAAAATGTTGCGTTCCCGTGTAAGAGGACTTATTGTAACGGATGAACAGATTTCTTTCAAGGCCCTTCGTGTTATGACGCGCCGGTTAAATCCAAGCTGACGCGCGGAACCGGAATGTACCAAACACAGAAACGGTATCCAGGCACTTTAAAAATAACGGGTTACTTCAATGAATAAAAAAACCATCTGGATTATTGCGCTGCTCTTTTTAGCCACCGTGGGATCAACTTCCCTGGCCGGCCTGTTCCTTGATTATGAATGGTTTAAGGCCAACAAAGGACTTGAAGTTTTCTGGGTGATGTTCCTGACGAAATTCAACGTGCACGCGCTCTTCAGCATACTGTTTATCGCGCTTTTTCTGGCGAACTTCCTACTGATCAGGGTTCTGGGCGGCAGGGGCAGAATATTTACACGCAACATCCTCGATCGAATACGCATCCCGGCTGTTGGTACATCGCGGAATCTCCTTATTATCGTGGTATCGGCGGCGGTTATCTTCCTCGGTTTTATTATGGGGACAACGGCCTCCGCCTTCTGGAAGGAATACATTGTT
>JBFZEY010000263.1:0-3436 GCA_041306625.1 Spirochaetota bacterium
CAGCTAGCGTTTCGAAGCCTCGCGTATTGCGTTCAGGTAACTCCTGATGTGCATGCCGTACGATTTGAACAAATCAGCGAGGGCCAGTGTCATTTGATCCACTGACTCCCTCCCTTTTCTCTCCACCGTATATTCTATAAGACTTCCAAGCTCTTTCGAACCGCTCGCCTCGAAGGAGGGATCTGAAATCAGCCTCTCCGGGAAGTATTTCTCGATTTGCGCATCGACGGCGCCGCTCTTCATCGCCGACTCTTTGGCAACGACCCGCCGGGGGAAGTCATCGCCGTACGGCAGCACTTCGAGAGGATTTCGCAGTGCCTGGAAAAGGGGATGCCCGGGATTTTTATCATCATAGGCCTTTCTGAGTACATTCTCCTGAAATTCCTCCAGAATCGTATGACGGTTCGATACGAGCTGGATCGCGCCGTTTTTGCTTTCGGCAAAACCAAGCATGGCCTTCAGGTTGATCCAGATCATGCGCAAAGCGCTGACCCCGGGCAGGGGCTTGGCGTGGTAGGGCATGGAGAGGTCCCCGAGGTAATGCATGCCCCACCCCATGAACCGCCATCCCCAGTAATCGTTACCGGTCCTGAACGCATATTCCGAAAGGCTCTTGAAAAGATGGATGCGATACTCAGGGTACGTGCGTTTCAAAAAGGGCGCGAAGAAATATATGATCTTCGGCTCGTGATAGAATCCCATATGGAAAGGAGCCTGGCTTCCGTATTCAAGGTTCGGATTGCCGAATGGCTGGATGCCGAACCCGTACACTTTGCCATACGCAGTGTTGTTGTCGGTAAACAAACCGAGGTCGAAACCATAATCGGGCTCGTCGTTGGCGGTCGTCAGGACCTCGAGAGGGGCGATCTTTTCCCCTTCCTTAAGTCGGACATAGGTCGACTTTTCCATGAATCCGGTGTCCTTCAGGGTGGCCAGGTCGCCCGGATCGATGACCGGCCTTCCGTGGGTCTTCTCTCCCGGAAGGAGCTGAAGATACAGGCGCGGCTTTATGCCGGGATTCAGCCGGGCCGCCTGTAAAAAGCGCCCGAGTACATCTTTCATATCGCCTGTCGCCCTGAACGCGAGATTGTCCGGCCGCGGCTCGTAACCGGGCATATTCTTCCGGGCCCATCCCTCCTCATCCGCCAGCAGTTTTTCAAGGCCCTTTTCCTCGCGAAGCAGAAACGACTTAAGGCTTTGTGCGGCTACCGGCTCCCGGTCGGTCAGCTCCACCAGGCCGGATAAAGCCGGATGAGAAAGCATCGTGTGATTAGACCACGAAAATGCCGGGGCGGCGGCAATGGTTGTAAGCAGGATCGCGCCCGCAATGCCAAGGCAGATTCTCATTTTAATCTCCATCTCTTAATTGCGGTCATGTCCGCAAAAGATTCGTTCTTTTTTTTGCTGGTCATCATGCAATTTACGCGCAATCTCTGTTTATAAGTCAATCTTTAAACAAGTGCAATCTTAATTGACCGGTTGAATTCACGGACGAGGTGCGGCAACAGAAATCTTCAGCCCATAGGCACCTTGCCCATAAGATTCTTTAAACCGGAATAACAATCCAGGGTGAGGAAGCACGGGAGCGTGCCTCGCTTCAAGGCCGTACCGCAGCGACGGGATGACAAGAGCGGCACAAGCGGTGACCAGGCCGTCAATCCGCCAGGTGATCGGCGCGACGAAAGCGGCATCGAAGAGCGCCGATGTCACGGATCGATCACTTCGACCGCAAAACCTCACGATAAATTGCGCCGCCCGACATGTTGCGCGAAATCCTCGAACGCCTCGCGGCTGGAGTAGCGGTATTCGAATCCCGTCTCCCGGCAAAGCTTTTCCGACGACACATACCACGGGTAGCGCACCATGTCCAGCGCGGGACTCGGAAACTCACTGACGAAAGAAAGCCGGAGCGCCCATGCCGCGGCGTTGAGCGGATAGAGAAGCCTGACCGGAAGCTCCACGAGATGGTTCCCCAGGAGCGAGGCCATATCAGCACACGAGATAACCCCCTCCGCTCCGACGTTATAAGACCCTCCCTTCCGTAGCCGCAGCATCAGAAGCATGACGTCCAGCAGGTCGTCCTCGTGCACGAACTGAAAGTCGAGCGCGCCCTTCGGCAGGATTACCAGCCGTTTCAAGAAATGCGCCGCGAGCGGATTGCTGAAACCGGGCCCCACCACGAAACACGGTCGCAGAATGGTGACGATCGTACGCGATCGCTCGCGGGGCATTTCCCGGAGCATGCATTCGATCATGCGTTTTGTTCTCGAGTACGTGAATCCATCATTACCCCGCAGCGGGCTTTCCTCCGTGAGCGGCACGTCGTTGTCGGGATGAAACCCGTAGGCGGTCGCCGAACTTGTATAAAGGAGGTGCCCGACCCCGTGCCGCAGACAGGCCCCGGCGACGTTTCGCGTTCCGTTAACGTTGATATCCTCCATCAGGCCCGTGTCATGGATCGGCGGGAGCACGAAAGCGGCGTGCACCACGGTGTCGATGCGGTGCTTCTCCATAATATCATCCAGCGACGCACGGACGTCCCGTCGATAAAATACAAGTCTGCCGCACCCCGCCTCGGGTTCACGCACGTCCAGACCGACGATCTCATCGACATCGGAATTATCGCACAACGCCCATGCGACCCGGCCGCCGATGTATCCTGTTGCGCCGGTTATCAGTACACGTTTCATTCTAGCCCCCTTGTCCCGTTTGCCGCAGCACCACCCAAGAAAGCGCACCCGCCAGTCTGCGCGGAATAATGCGCTGCAGCACGGCATGGATGAGCCAGTTGCGCAGACCCGGAATATACACCGCCTTCCCCCGCTTGAACGCCCGCACGCCCTTGCGCGCAATGGTCTCCGGGGCCGCGAGACCGCTGATCCAATACCACCGGAGCCGTTTCGGAAATCCCTCAGCTTTCAGGAGCGGCGTATCGGTATAGGATGGGCAGAGCGTGCAGACCATCACGCCCGTTCCGCGAAGCTCCTGGTTCACGGCTTCGCTCAGGCTCTGCACAAATGCCTTCGTCGCGCCGTAGACGGCATGGTGCGCCGAGGGCTGGAAGGCCGAAACCGAACTCACATTTAGCACCCGCCCCTCTCCCGCCGCGACCATGTCCGCGAGCGCCAGACGCATAAGCGTCAGGTACGCCTCGCCGTTAACGCGCAGCAGCCGCCGCTGCCGTTCCAGGCCCAGTTCCTGGAAATTACCGTATACCATAATCCCCGCGTTGTTGACGAGCACATCGAGCTTCCCCGCGGCCTTCACCGCCATCCGGTAAAGGCGCTCCGGTCCGCCGTCCGCGGCAAGGTCGACCGGAAACCCCTTAACGGGTTTGCCGAAATGCGCGCGGAGATCCTTCATCCACTCCTCGAGCACTTTTTTCTCCGATGGATGGCAGCCGAGGAACAGCCGTGCTCCCTCCTGTGCAAAACAT
>JBFZEY010000264.1:0-2932 GCA_041306625.1 Spirochaetota bacterium
CTTCCATGTTTTTACGTACCTGCCCCTGACAGGCCAGTGGATCAGGTACAGGTCAATATACTCCACCCCAAGCTTCTTTCTGCTCTGATCGAATGCCTTAAGGGTTTCCCTGTAACCCTGGTCCGCATTCCAGACCTTGGTGGTGATGAAAACCTTCTCGCGGGTAACACCGCTCTCTCTTAAGGCGCACCCGACCCCTTTTTCGTTATCGTACAGTGATGCGGTGTCGAGGCTCCGGTATCCGGTGTCGAGGGCCGCTCGCACGGCGTTTTCCACTTCGGCGCCTTCGGCCGTCTTGTAGGTCCCCAGGCCGAGGACCGGCATACGCACGCCGTTTGTTAAAGCAACAGTGTCCTCTATCCCGGTAAACACCACCATCATCCTCCCTCAATTTCGATTGCCCGGTTTATACATGACGGAACGGCTCACGGCTGTCATGGAGCGGGCGCCGGGCGAATACTGTGCTGTGTCGGCAACTGTATTTCCGGTACTCCGCTCCCGCGGCGGTAGGGAATGCGGAGAGTGTGTTCAACCATGCCGAGCGGCACGAACCCGGCGGACTGGTGATCGCGGGTGAGTACCCTGCAATCCGCGCTTCCATTGCGGAATTCTAATATATACGACTCGATGCCGCTCAACGCCGTCAGGTGTATCGAAGCCACCTCCACGAACAAGGTACGGGGAAACGAGCGCGGCCGGGAGAATTTCGAAACGATCGACGAGGTCATGTGATTGTGTCCCGATATCCACAGATCGACAGGGAACTCTTTCAACACCTTTTCGAACCTTCCCGACGAGGCCAGGCGCATTGTGGGAAAGTGTGAAGACGCCAGCCCGCTTCCCGCAAGGCATGCATGGGTAACTGTAATGATGATCTTATCCTGATTCGTGGAGACCAGGCCCCTCCACCACTCGAAAGTCGTCTGCGATATCTCGGACTGGGGTGTTCGTCTTTCATCTGACATCAGTATGATCAGGACATTGTCTATTGTTACGGCATAGTGGAGCGGCTTGCCGATATTACGCCGGTATGCATCCAGGTCCCGCGCATCATGGTTTCCGGCGATCTCGAACCAGAGCGGAATGCCCGCCTTTTCCCTCGCGTCGAGAAACCACCGGTAATAACGGTCCGCGTCTTTCTTCGCGTATACGATGTCGCCGGCCACGAGTGCCATGTCGATCCCCGGAAGCTTGCGCGCTATATCTTCGATCGCCGTTTCATAATGGAAGAATTCCTGTTCATTTTTTGGTTGGATATCCGAATGCGCCCATATCCGGAAAACATCCGAAGACCGTACCGCACCATATTCACGCGTTGCCGACGCATGGCAAGCCGCCACGGCAAGGCACAGCGCCGCCGCGAATGCCATCACGACCATCTTTTTCGGGTGTATGCGGAATTTCTTCATGGCCGGTACAACCTCAACCTCGACGGGCACCTGATTTTTCCTCAAAACGCGCCGCCACGACAGGGGATACGGCACTAATAAACCTCAGGGCCGTTTTCACTTTTTCAGGAGAAAGTGTAGTAAGCCGCGCTAGAAATTTGCGAATTTCGGCGGCAGGAGGCGTGTTGACGGGGTCCATCATGTACATCAATACCAGCCGGCGAAGATGCTCCTCTTCGCGGGAATCGAGACCCTCAATCCGCAGGGAACCCATCCGGCGTGCGAGCGCGTCCATGTAGTAATCGACGATTGCATCGTCCGAGATCGCTGTTTTTTTCCGGATCAGGCTCAGTACCGTGCGGTAGCCCTGCGCCCTGGCGGGGTATTCGGCGTTTTTAAACAGCCACATAGCACACAACCGCAGCGCCCCGTCCCCCGGCGTCGGTAGTTCTGCGTCGAAATCACGCCGGCCGGATTCCGAGAGTGAAACCCTGGACAGGAACGCCGCGGTAATGAATTCCTCCGCGGTATCTATTGATGAATCTCCCTCTGTTCTCCCGACTTTGGATTCGATTTCGTAATCAAGCTGCATGTCGCCCGCGACAACCACGTCGAAACGCCCCTCCGGAAATCCGAACAGAAGCATGATTCGGTCAGCATCGAGAAAACCGCCTTCCCGTGCTGAAACTGCGGACGTACCACCATTCATCAATAACATCAAAACCACCGGCGTGAGCAGTATCAAATTTAATGTTTTTGCGCCGGCTTTTACCGTGGCTTCCGGGGCTTCAGTCATGGGTAAGTACCGTCCATTGATTGTATCGCGGGGAATGCCGTGCCCCCGCTGTTGAATACCAATAGCATATCAGAAAAGGATAACAAGCATATTTTAGGCCGAAACGCGGGGCGGTACGTGCGTCCGGTTGAGTCAGCAGGTTATTTGTTTTTTCGTGATAGTATTTTCTTAACCGAAACCGAAACTTCGTCAGCGCGAAACGGCTTGTGCAGAAAATGCGACAACCGGTCACCTTCCTGGCGCTTGCCTGTCGAAAGAGAAGAGGATGCAAGGTACAGTACCGGGATTTTAAAGCTTTCCATTATCTTTCTACCGGCGTCACTACCGTCGCTGTCATCGCTTATCAGTTCGTCAATGAGTACAAGGTCAGGCCTGCTGGAAGAAATCATACCCATCGCCTCATCGTAACTGTACGCCAGCGTGGTATGTGAATACCCCGATCCGCGCAGTATATGGTCGATATCCATTGCGACGATTCTTTCGCGCTCGACGACCAGAATTCTTTCCGACAGCATCTTTTTCACCATTTCCTCTAGGCGCAATACAACCTGTGCCTACTGTCGGCATTATTCCGAAATTACTTCATATGATAACACCGGCCTGACGAAGAATCGTAAAAGACGGGGAAAATAATCGGGTTGAGAATAAAATGGGGTAGCGGCGGGCGGCCTCAACCCGCCCGCCGCTAACAGCTTTAGAACATTTTTGAAACTCGTGCCATATCGGCTTTTGCTTCGGCTGCCATGCG
>JBFZEY010000265.1:0-9789 GCA_041306625.1 Spirochaetota bacterium
ACCGTGGACTACTCGGCATATGCGGGCGACGGCTGTTCGGTTAAGGACTATCACTTCACCGTATCCGACGGCGTGGTGTTGAAAATAATAGATTTCATCCCGCGGCGCGACAATGACAAGCGACCGGTGATATTCTTCGTGGCAGGTTGGATATCGGCGATTTCGGGATGGCGGGGCGTTCTGAAAGTTATAAGCTCGGAATACCGCACCATCTACCTCGAGACGCGCGAGAAGCAATCATCCATTGTCCCGAAAAAAACCAGGGTCAGTTTCTCCATGGACCGGCTTTCAGCCGATATTCGGGAAGCGGTTGAAAAGCTCATCCCTCCCCGCCGGGCGTTCATAATGGCGGGCAGTTCCCTCGGCGGAACGGCCATCCTCGAATACCTTGCCAGAGAAGGACGCAAACCTCTCTGCGCAGTCCTGGTGGGCCCCAACGCGGAATTCAGGTTCCCGAAGTTGCTTGGTAGCGTTATACCCGCGTTTCCGCCGTCTTTCTATCTGGTATTAAAGCCGTTCGTGAAATGGTACCTGCGCAACTTCAGGCTGGACAAGAAAAACGAGCAGGAACAGGTTAAAAAGTACGAGGCCACACTGGACGCGGCCGACCCCTATAAGCTTAAATACAACGCGATCGCGATCAGAAATTATTCAATCTGGCACATACTTTCCGACGTATCGACGCCTGTCCTCGTCGTGGGGGCCGCGCTCGACAAGCTGCACGGCAACGAGTCGCTGAAAAAAATGGTCGCTGCTCTCCCGCGCGCCTCGTACCGGGAGCTCGCGAGCAACAAGGAAACGCACAGCGAAAAGGCCGGCGAGCTCATCGTCGATTTCATCAACAGACGCGATTATCTCGAAATCTAACGCCGGCGCGCATCTTAAATAACTTGCTCTTTCCACGACCAGATCATATTTTATTTACAGGGTCGGCATATCCCGGCGAGGGAGGAGCCATGATGTCACTGTGCAGGGTCGACGTGGTCAACGTATTTCTCGATCAGAACTCGGGCTCTCCCGTGGTCCTTCTGCAAGACAGGGATTCGGGGGATGTCCTGCCAATCCTCGTCGCCCCGCTCGAGGCCAGCCTCATAGCCATTGAAATCGAAGGTAAAAAGCCGGTGAGGCCGCTCACTCACGACCTGCTTGCAAGCACAATAAGCCGGCTCTCCTGGCAGGTGGAATCGATCGTGGTGGACGATTTGCGCGAGAATATATTCTACGCGAAAATACTGCTCGAAAGGGAAGGAGAGCAAATCGAGATCGACAGCAGGCCCAGTGACGCTATCGCGCTTGCGCTTCGGACCAAATCGCCGATGTTCGTCAGAAAAAAGGTCTTCGGATTATCAATGGGTCTGGACAGGGCCGCTCATAAATACGATGCGGATACGCTCAAGGAGATGCTCGAGAACATCGATATCGACGATGTCGACGGAAAAATCATGTGAAACGTCGTAAGAGCGCCGCATGCTCGGGCACAAATCCTATTCGCCGCACACCCCGGGCACCCGGGGAATCACTCCCGCCGCCGGCGGGTTAATGGCAGAAACTCCCGGGTTTCACGAAAACCCTATTATAACTCTGCGGAGGATGCAATGTCCACTCGCTCTGTACCCGCCGGGAAAAACATCGCCCGGATGCACGACATCATCCGTGAACTCACCGAGATAGAAACCAGGCTCGATTCCTTCATCGACGTAACCATGTGGATCAGCGATCCTCACGGTGCGGGCGACCGTTTCGTGTCGATCCTGAAGGGGCGCTTCGGCGTTGTCTGGCGGATCTGCTACGAGGCGCTCCCCAAGACCTTCTCCAACGAAAAAATAGAGTATCTCGGAAGGATAATCCGTAAGGAAAAATATTTCCGGGCCGAAACATACGAGATGGAGCGCCAGGACGTCATATCCTCCCTGGTGAAGATAATTCAGTATCGCGTCCAGAACGTGGGCGACTTCGACCAGATCAGAAACAACATAAACAGGGACCTCAAGCTGGTCCTGGAAAACCTCATACTCAACTTCCCGGTACCCAACATCATGTACGAAAACCGGCTTATCGCCGACAGGGTGATATCCGCGCTGTGTAAGATCGTAAAACAGGTGATACTGGGAAACCTGATCGTCCTCGGCGACATATTCGACCGCGGCGACGAGCCGGACAAGATCGTTCGTATTCTCAACAGCCGCGAGATACGCCCGTATGTAAAGCTGGTATGGGGAAACCACGACATATTGTGGATGGGGGCGGCGGCCGGCAACCGTTCGATGATCGCGGAAGCGCTGCGAATAAGCGTACGCTATGACAACCTCGATTTCCTCGGACGACTCGGTATCGATCTGTCCAGACTTGTAGAATTCGCGGAACGCCTGTATCCGAAAGACGTCGGCGGAAGCTTCAAGGCCAAAAAGGAGTCCTCGCGCAGGCTCGAAAAAACGCTGGCGATGATCCAGTTCAAACTGGAGGAAAAGACCGTCCGCGCCAATCCCGACCTCGCCATGGAATCGCGTCTCTGGCTGGACAGGCTGGCGGAAATGATAAAAAAAGGAAACACCGGGGGGCTTGTCGACACGCACTTCCCCACCCTCGACCTCGACAACCCTCCGCAACTCAGCGCTGAAGAATCAGCGGTAATCGACGACCTCGCGCGTCAGTTCACCGATAGCGAACGCCTCAAGTCCATCATGCGCTTCTTCTTCGACCGGGGAAGCATGTATCATATCAACAACTACATCCTGAACATACACGCGCTCATACCCAGCACTGCCGACGGCCGCTTCGAGGAGTTCCTGGGACGCCGGGGCAAAGAGCTCTTCGACTATCTGCAGAATATGATAAATAACATAGGTGTGAATTATTTTGAAGGGAAAGAGCAGGACGAACGCGACCTTGCGATAATGTTCTACCTTTGGTGCGGACCGAAATCACCATTTTTCGGCAAGGACGCCATGAAGACCTTCGAGCGGTACTTTTTCTCCGATAAAGCGACCCACAAGGAAAAGCTCCTCTACTGGGGCGAGAACCTCAAGAAACCGGATTTCATGGATATGATAATGGAGGAGTTCGGCGTCCGGCGTATAGTATACGGCCACACTCCCGTCGACTTCAAAAAGGGAGAGAAGATAGCCTCGGCCGACGGGCGCGCCATAAATATCGACGGGGGATTCTCAGACGCCTACCTCAGCCGGGGGCACGCGCTCATTCACACTCCCTACTCAATTTACGCGATAATCCTTCCCACCTCTCAGGAGATCAGGGACGCACGAATAAAAAGGGAGCCGGTAAAACTGCTGGTCGAGACGATCGACACCTTCGAAACGCCCCTCAAGGTGAGGGACACCTACGCAGGCAAACTGCTGAAAGAGAAGAGAAACATGCTGCGGGCGGAACTCGGCGATTACGCGTCCGCCGGCGGGGAGCAGTGACCCCATCCGGTTATGCGATGACCTCGAGGCATGCTTTTACCGTTTCGTACAGTACAAGGGCGCGGTCCTTGTCGACCATGCTTACTTCGGGATTTTTCTGTCCGACGCCCTTCTGGACGAGGATCCCGTCGTCGAAGAGTCTGCGAAGGGCGCTTTCATAATTCGGCATCGACAGCGATTCGGAGAGACGCACTTCGCCGGTGTGGTACAAACGCACCCCGCTTTTCCTGACATCGGCTATGAGGTCCCTCCTGCCGACCTTCCGCACACGCTGGTTCAGGACGGTATGCAACACGATAAGATAAGATTCGAAATATTCCTGTATGACCTTGGCGTGATACCTGAGGCTTTCGGCCCCGGATTCGCCGACGTCGATCACGCCGGCCTGGTCGTTGATGATTCTTTCCGCGCGCAGATGATCATACACCTCGCGTTCGAACGGAGGCCCGTCACCTTCCGCGACGGGAAAAATGAACTCGTGTGAGAATAGATGCCTGAGGGTCGCGCATTCTTCCTTAATCGCGGCATATCCCGTGTCGCCTTTTTTCTGAGAAACAAGAATCGCTATCGACGCAATGCTGAGCGGCGCGAGGTAGTGGATGATGCTGTTTTTATAGAAGACGATTCGCGCCCTGTTGTCTTCCCTGAGCAGGTAAAAATCCTTCACCACCTCCTTCTTCCTGCTGCCCTCCACACGCAACTCCTCAACGATCCGGTCCTGCATGTAGGCGCTCAACACATAATCAACGATTTCGTCGAGATTCGAGAGATTATGCAGCGATTCGGACATCAGAATCCCCGCCGCCGAAAGGTATCGATGGATGCCGATTATCCTCTCAATCAGCATTTGCCTCGAGAAGCCCTTTACCGAGGAAATAAGCACCGCCGTTGTGGTGAGCGCAAACGGGGTGACGACGGTTACCTCGTTGATGCGCCTGATAACCGTATTCGCCACCGCCAGTGGAACCTGCTCCTTCTCGACCCCGCTCTCCCTGATCTCGTTGACGCTGAACGGCGTGTTGAACGTAACGTACACCCTGCCGTATTTCCGCTTTAAAAGCTTCCGGCTCTCCACCATCGCGGATACCGATTCGGTGGTCTTCTCGCGTCCCTTCACCTCGGCGACGTAGCTCTGCTCTTCCAGAATGCGGTCGTAATTGATCGCGACCGGAACAAACACCAGGTCGGTATTGTATCCCTCATCGATAGCATCCATCAGGTAGTTGAGAAAACCGAGTTTTGGCAGCGCGAGTTTGCCGGTTCTGGTGCGACCCCCTTCGATGAAAAACTCGATGCTGTATCCCTCGGAAACGAGGGTCTTGACGTACTGCTTGAAAATAACCGGGTACAGTTTCAATCCCTTGAACGAACGACGCAGGAAAAACGCGCCGGAATGCCTGAAAATCACGCCCATCGGCCAGAAGCTTAAATTAACCCCGGCCGCGATATGGGGGGGGAACATGTTGTTTATGAAGAGGATGTACGAAATGATGAGGTAGTCCATGTGGCTCTTATGGCACGGAGTGAAAACGAGCGGTCCCCTCTGCGCGGCCTCGCGCAGCATTTTTATCGACTCGGGGTCGTACGATATCCCGTCGAATATCTTTCTGAGCAGCACGCCCACCGATTTTGCGAAATAGCTTATATACACCTGCGAATAGTCCGCGGCGATCTCGCGGTAATACTTGTATGCCTTTTTCCGGAGCTTGCGTTCCGAGTCCCCCTCCTCGTTCACCAGCCGGGCAATCTCATCGAGCACGTTCTTGTGATAGAGCACCTTCTCCATCATTTCCTGCTGGGATTTAATAACGGGGCCCAGGGTTGTCCGTTTTTCGTGATGATAGATACCGAGAAGCTTGTTTCGAACCTCGATTGCGATCTGCCGCGAATCATCGGACTTCGACGCCTCGATCTCTTCCCGCAGACTGATCGGAGTCGTTATGCGGACGTAGGCGGGCGAGGTGCTCTTTAACGTCGCAATCCATCCTGCGACAAGCCCCTTGTCGCCGGTCGCCTTCGACGTGAGAATGTCGCGGGGGGAGGTCCATATAACGTTCTTACTGCCGGTCCGCTCGGGGTTACGGTTCCAGAAGACCATCTGCGGGAGAAGGTATATGGGCGTATCGATCCGCTTCTGCACCTCGATCAGGTGCAGGATCGAGTCATACTTGATCTCCATGTAACGCTTTATAAAAAAACGCCGGGACATTAGGGAGAGGATTATGCTCTTGCCGCCGAGAATGAGCCCCCTGACATGATCGGTATCGAGGATGAACGTGTACTTTCGCCTCAATATCACCTGGTCCAGGAGCTTGACAATGCGCTTCCAGACGAATGCGATCGGCTGCAGCATGAAGGGATTGTATTCGAGTGAAAAGACCGGCGGCTCGAAACCGTGCCGTTTCAGCAGGTTATAAAGGATGAGGAGCGAAATGTTGGAGCTGTGGAACGAGGCATAGACGATATGCCGTTTCTCGGATGAGCAGTCCTGAAGCGTCTTCAGGCTCTCCGCGTCGAAATTGACGTTACGAAAAAGCACGCCCGCGATCTTCTCGACCACCGGGTTGAGCCTGTTATATATCTCACCGTCATATATGTTCGAGGTGATGATCCCCGAATCGCCGCCATTCTTCATCGGTTCCCGCTCCTGATTTTCCCAACCGCCGGTGTTCTACAACCGCCTAAACGCGGTCTACCGAACAGACGATAAAATCCACCATCGTATTTCACCGATAGTGCTCATTTCATTGATTGTAAGCTTTTATCGATTTTTAAGAATCAGTTATCGTTTCACCCTTCTGACCGATATGCAACGTGGTATTGCATTCCATTCAGTAACTGACCTGCCGCCGGGGGCCGGATGAAGGATAGAACATGCGCCCTGATACCGGTGCCATTACGGTATTCAGTCAGCCGGGTCCAAATATGGCAAGTAATTTTTAGCATGTGGCAAACCCGGTGTAGTATAAATATAATATACATTATTATATTAATAGCCACTTGCCGGGGTTATACATCATTTTATCAACCTGTTTATATAAAGCCGCAACAGAGGTACCGGGCGCCGGTCCAATGGAAGGAGACTCCACGGCGACCCTGTACGGGTACGCAGTTAAATTTAGATAAGTATGGAAAAAAACGATTGAAAAAAATGGCCGCGCCGGGAGTTAATACCGCTGAGATTGTATCGGGATGTAGCGCAGCCAGGTAGCGCGCTGCGTTCGGGACGCAGAAGCCGGGAGTTCGAATCTCCCCATCCCGACATTCTTTTTCCAGGGCCGAGGCCGAGCCTCCCGGGCGCAGGCCGCACCTCAAAGATAAAATATACGAAATTACGCGCCCTTGCTGAAGATTCACCCAGGATTCTCTGATCTTGAATAGACTGGTCATTATAACCGGGGAAGTCACGCTTATTTCGCCTGGATTATAACTGGAATTCATTATAATCGACGCGAAACGGTCCGAACCCCGCTGATCAGATAAATACCATGCCTGCAAACCGTCGAATGGAAAAAACAGCATTTTGACGGTTGCCATCGGTGAGCGGGGAAAGCAAGTAACCAGATATGCCAGAAATCAAAGCGGCCGAGATATTCAATGTGTCGTTCCCGTCGCTCAAGGACTCACGAAAGGGAGTCGTTAACGGGGTAATAGAAAATATTTATAAAAAAGGCCTGTCCACGAAAGTTTCGCGCGACGAGCTCTATCTCATTATTGATGAAGCGGTCACCAACGCCATGGAACACGGCAACAGGTGGGACCCCGAGAAAATGGTGACTATTTCCGTAACAAAATACGCGAGCCATCTGAACATCAGCGTCAGCGACGAGGGTGCCGGCTTTTCCTGCGCTCCGTCTTCAAACACCTGCCCCGAATCAGAATCGCTGACCCTTAGAGGGAGGGGCATTAAAATCATCCGTCAGTTCTGCAAACCCCGCTGGAATGACCGCGGGAACATCATCGAACTGATAATCGACCTGCGGTAAGCCCTGCCATGAATCGTTTTTCGGTTACCGCCGTCACCGCGGCATCCGCCATCGTCCTTTTTCTCTGTTTCACTCCCTGCCCAGCGGATGGGGCCGATATCCTGAACGATGCGGCGTCCACCTTCGCGGAGATACGCCAGACGTTTAATGAAATTAAAGACACGGCCGATGGGGTCTGGCGCTTCGTGGAGAGCATATCCTCGGTCGTGCGCACGATCTCCGGACTGGTCGATCCGCGCGCGCTGCTGCTGCTCTTCTTTGTTCTGCTTTTTTCCGCCGGTTTCGCGGCGATAGGCATACCGCGTGGCAGGGCCTCATTCTTCATTTCGCTCTCGCTACTCGATGCACTCTGGTTCACCTGGGGTAAAAGCATAAACGCGGAAATGTTTTCGTATTCCCTGGGCATTGCCGCCACGAACCTCTACCTTCTCATTCCCTACCTTTCGTACCTGGTCCTCCGACGCTGGGCGCCCCCACTGGCTAAACGCGCGCTTGACGCGGCCCGTTCGCGCCGTGTCGTGGCCGACACGGCCAGGCCCAGAAGCCGCGAAGAAATCCGCTTCCTTTCGCGTCGCGTCGAGGATGAATGCGCGGGACTTCTGGCCTCGCTTTCGGGGGACGCCGCCGAGTGCGGTACGAACGACGCTCTCACGGTTTCAGAAGAGAGCAGGGAGCGCATCGGACGCCTGCGTGAAACACTCGAAAAATTAATTCAATGACCAGCATAGAGGAACGACATGGAGATTACCAGGAGCACCGGCAGAAAGGTCTCAATAATCCATCTTTCCGGAATTTTCGAATATCATGACGAGTCAAAGCTCCTGACAGCGATGCGCCTGTCCGTCGGGGAGACCCCCGATCTTGTGGCAATAGACCTGGCCGGGGTCGACAACCTCAATTCCGCCTGTATGGCAGCTCTTTTGTCCATGCTCAAGATCGCCGATGAGGCCAGACTCCAGTTCGTCCTTTATGGAATGAATGCGCGCGTCCATATGCTTATCGAAAAGGTGTTTTCGCGCGATTACGTCCCCCTGCTCTCGACTGAAGAGTTCGCCGAGCGTTATCTTTAAGCACCGAAAACGCCTCTTCCCGCCGCCGTAATGTCTGCACGAAGTCTGTCGAAAAATTCGGTGGACAGCTTCACCTCGATCTGCTAGACATCTTCCTGCCGGCGGATCACCATTTCCGTGCGCTCATCGTATCGTTGCAAGTGTCGCGGTATCGCCCTGAGCCGGGATGCGGGGAACCGGCATGGATTCATCGCCGAAATGGAAAAACTCAGACCATCCAAATGGCCGACAAGAAACGGCCCTGTTGTCCTTATCATCATGGACGGTATCGGGATCGGCCGTCAGGACGATACGAACGCGTTCTTCGCCGCGCGGACTCCCTGCCTTGACCGTCTCATGGCCGGCGGCATGACAACCACACTGAGGGCTCATGGCACCGCCGTGGGACTTCCCGGCGACGACGACATGGGCAATTCCGAGGTCGGCCATAACGCGCTCGGCGCGGGAAGGATTTTTGATCAGGGGGCCAAGCTCGTCAATGCGGCGGTCGCTTCGGGGTCCCTTTTCGGTTCGGAGCTCTGGCGGCGTCTTGTATCGCGCCCGTCATCGACAGAGGCCGCGCTTCACCTCGTCGGGTTGCTGTCAGACGGCAACGTCCACTCACATATCGACCACCTCTTCGCGCTCGTTTCCGCCTGCCGTCGCGACGGAGTGCGTCGTGTCCGCGTGCATATTCTGCTCGACGGACGCGACGTACCCGAAACCTCCGCGCTGACGTACGTTGACCGGCTGGAGGAATTTCTGTCCGGCTTTGTGCGGGATGGAAACGACTACCTCATCGCATCGGGCGGCGGCCGAATGGTCACCACCATGGACCGCTACGAGGCGGACTGGAGCATTGTACGGAGGGGCTGGGAGGCGCATGTCCTTGGCAGTGCGCGGAAATTCAAATCGGCGCGCGAGGCGATCGAGACCTTCCGCGCGGAGGAAACGGGAATAGCCGACCAGTACCTTCCCGCCTTCACCATTGCCGATGGCTCCGGGACACCGGTGGGTCCGGTGCTGGACGGCGACTCGGTGATACTCTTCAACTTCAGGGGGGACCGGGCGATACAATTATCCCGTGCCTTCGACGAGGAGGTTTTTAATCCATTCGACCGCGTGCGCCGGCCTGACATTATATTCGCCGGCATGATGGAGTACGACGGCGACTTGAAAATACCGAGTAACTACCTGGTCCGGCCGCCTTCGATCGATCGCTCCATAAGCGAATATCTGGCGCTTTCGGGCCGCCGTCAGTACGCGGTCTCGGAAACTCAGAAGTTCGGCCATGTCACTTATTTCTGGAACGGCAACCGCAGCGGTCGCTTC
>JBFZEY010000266.1:0-3976 GCA_041306625.1 Spirochaetota bacterium
GTGTGTTGAATTATTGTATCGTGGACGAGGTTGACTCGATACTCATCGACGAAGCGCGTACACCGCTCATCATCTCGGGTTCAACTGACGAGTCGACCAAAAAGTATTACCTGGTAAATCGAATCATTCCCAGCCTGATCGAGGGAGAGGATTATGAGGTAAACGAAAAAGACCGCAACGCTCTGCTCACCGAACAGGGCGTAAAGCATGTTGAGCGTCTCCTGAAAATCGACAACCTCTATGACAATGTCAACATTGAGCTGGTGCACCACGTCAATCAGGCTTTAAAGGCCCATACCCTGTTCCAGAGGGACGTCGACTATATTGTCAAGGACGGGCAGGTTGTCATCGTAGACGAGTTTACCGGCCGGTTGATGCCGGGGAGGCGCTACTCCGACGGGCTGCACCAGGCGCTGGAAGCCAAGGAAAACGTCACGATCGCCCGCGAAAGCCAGACGCTCGCCACGGTAACGTTCCAGAACTTTTTCAGGATGTATAAAAAACTCGCCGGAATGACGGGTACGGCCGATACCGAGGCGGTGGAATTCAAGAAAATATACGGACTGGACGTGGTGGTCGTACCGACCAACGAGCCGATGATTCGCAGGGATTTTCCAGACCGTGTATATAGAACAGAGCGTGAAAAATTCAACGCAATCGTCGTTGAAATAGACGAACTCAGGGCGAAGTCACAGCCTGTTCTGGTGGGAACAATCTCCATCGAAAAATCCGAGAAGCTCTCCAATATGCTTCGACAGAGGGGCATCCAGCACAATGTTCTCAACGCGAAATATCACGAGCACGAGGCCCAGATCGTGGCGGAGGCCGGAAGGCCCGCGGCCGTGACGATTGCAACAAACATGGCCGGCCGTGGCACGGATATCGTGCTTGGCGGCAGGCGCTCATATATAGATGAGATGGAGAGCCATGTCCCCGTGCACGACGCGACGGTCTGGAACGGGTTCAAGCTTGATACCCTTGCCGGAAAGATTGACAGCGCGCGTTCCCTTGCCGACGGAATGATCGGGCAGGATAAAAACAAGGCAGAACACGTTCTTCGTTCCGCTAGAGAATGGACAGATAACCACCACAAAGTGGTTGATGCGGGTGGACTCCATATACTGGGCACCGAGCGGCATGAATCCCGACGAATAGACAACCAGCTCCGCGGAAGATCCGGTCGTCAGGGCGACCCTGGCTCATCAAGGTTCTATTTGTCGCTGGAGGACGACCTGATGCGTATTTTCGGTTCGGAGCGGATATCCGCGGTTATGCAGCGACTGGGTATGGAGGAAGGCCAGGAAATTGAAAGTACCATGGTCTCCAAGGCGATCGCGAACGCGCAGAAACGGGTTGAGGGTCGCAACTTCGAGATACGGAAACATCTGCTCGAGTACGATGACGTGATGAACTCCCAGCGAGAATACATCTACCGCGAGCGTGCCGACCTGCTCGAGGGAGAGGATATATCGGAAAACATACGAAATTACATACGGAGTACGTGCGAGATCGGGATTGAAATATATTCCGACGGTAAAAAACACCCTGAAGACTGGGACCTCCAGGCTTTGAAGCTGTGGCTGAAGAGCACTTTTCTTGTCGATATCGATTATAACGAACTGGATCCTCACAAGCTTTCTTACCGGGATTTCCTGAGCGCACTCCAGGAGAAGATGCTCGGAGAATACCGTAAAAAAGAACAGGAGGTGGGAACCGAACCGATGCGGGCCGTCGAGAGGATGATATCGCTGCAGGTGATAGATACTAAATGGCGCGAACACCTTCTGGCTATGGATGAGCTGCGTGACGGGATATGGGCTGTTGGCTACAGCGAGCGTAATCCGCTGGTCGAATACAAGCTTCGCGCCTTTGAGGCCTTCAACGGAATGCTCGAGCGCATGCGACAGGATATCGTCGAGTTCCTCATGAAAGTTCAGATAAGAGAGAAAATCGAGGAAGAGGTCGAATTTAAAAAAATCGGGGAAGAATTCCGCCCCGAGGTCGGTCAGTTCGGTGAAGGGGGGATTCCGCTTTCACCTCAGCCGGCGCAGCTGAGGCAGAACGACAATACCGACATGGCCCCGGTTACGGGCGGAGTGAAGCGCAAGAAGACGCGCCGGAGCCGCAGGAACTGATCATGCGGAATGGACTGATGAAAAGCGTCTCCGGGATTCGCGGAATCGTCGGGGAAAGTCTCACTCCCGAGTTGATACTCAAAGTGTCCGCGGCCTTTGCGCGATACTGCCGTTACGGGACCGTCGTTGTGGGGCGTGACAGCAGGATAACCGGGGAAGCGATAGCCGGAATGACCGAATCGGCACTTGCGCTCTATGGGTGTGAGGTGGTAGACCTAGGAATAGTTCCCACTCCTACAGTGCAGGTGATGGTGGAACATCTCGGTGCGGCCGGAGGCATTGTCGTCTCTGCATCACACAACCCTATCGAATGGAATGCGTTCAAGCTTATCGGTAAGACAGGCACCTTCCTGGGCCAGAAAGAGATAGGCAATTTTTTCGCGCTCATGGAGCGCGAACACAGGTCTGTCAAATGGAATTCTACGGGCAGGATAGTATCGCGTACGGACGCCGCTAAAATTCACATTGAACGGGCACTTAAACCCGTTAATGCCGAATCCATCGCCCGGAGACATTTCAGAGTGGCACTGGATTCGGTAAACGGTGCCGGTTCAATTATTACACAGGATCTTCTCTCACGCCTGGGATGCGAAATAATACCGGTACATTGCGAAATAACGGGCACGTTTCCGCGCGGTGCGGAACCGCTCGCCGAAAACCTCGCGGACCTTTGTGCGATAGTAAAAGAATCCGCTGCGGACATCGGCTTCGCGCAGGATCCTGATGCAGACAGGCTTGCGATCGTTGACGAACGGGGAATCCCGATCGGCGAGGAATACACCCTGGCCCTGGTAGCGGAGCACCTGCTTTCGAAGAAGCCTGGCAGGGTGGTTGTCAATCTTTCGACGACGCGCGCGATCGAGGACATCGCCAAGCGATATGGATCACCCTTCACACGGACCAGGGTGGGCGAGATAAACGTGGTGGAGCGAATGCGCAAACTGGGGGCCAGGATCGGGGGAGAAGGGAATGGCGGGGTGATCGCTCCGGATGTTCACCTGGGCAGGGACAGCCTTGCCGGCATCTCGTACGTGCTCGAGATGATGGCCGAACGCGGCCGGAAAGTATCGAGTATTGTCGAGGACCTGCCGCACTACAGTATGAAAAAAGGGAAGGTCGTACTGCAGCCCGGTGCCGATACCGGTTCGATTCTTTCGGGAATCAGAAAAATGTTCATGAAAGAGCGCATCAGCGATATAGACGGGCTACGGATAGATTTCGTAAAGGATGGACCGTTCCGGGGCGGGTGGGTGCACCTTCGATCATCAAATACAGAGCCGATATTCCGAATTATCGCGGAAGGCAGGGATGAGAATCACGCTGACGCGATTTATCGCCACTTCTCCGGCATGTTCAGATGACGGTCGCGAGTCCGAGCGCATCGGTGATCGCGGCCAGTACGTCGCGCGTCTTTCCGAGGTCCGCGAAGTAGTAATCGGGGCCACGGAGTAGAAGTTCCTCGCGCGAGGCCCATCCGGTGCCCACGGCGATGGTGCGGGTTCCGGACCTTTTGCCGCATTCCACGTCGTGAACCGTGTCGCCGATGACGATCATGTCGCTGAACGCGATATTGTGACCATAAAGCAGGCGGATTTTTTTGCGGGCGATGGGCGGCATTTGATTGCGGTCGGCGGTGTCGTCGCCGAATACACCGAAAGAAAAATACCCGCCTAGATCAAACCTTGAAAGCTTAATCGACGCTCCTTTTTCGAAATTACCAGTCAAAAGGCCGACCATAAGGTTCTCGATTGAGGTCAGCTCCATTAGCAGCGGAATGATCCCCGGCAAAAGTACAACTTCGTGATCGTTGATCAGGGATGAAAGATACCCGGTATAGCTCT
>JBFZEY010000267.1:0-2858 GCA_041306625.1 Spirochaetota bacterium
GCCGAGCGTGTTGTGAAATCAGAATAGTGCTATATCCGCCTGTGATTGATTCTTTTGTAAATGAGGTCGTTGGTCACTTTTAATATCTTATCTATTTTGAACGGCTTTTTGAGAATATAGGCCAGCCCCTGGTCGAACAGTTTGTTGATACCGGGAATTTCGTCGACCCCGGTGATGAAGACGATGTCGGTCGAGGGGCTCACCTTTTTTACCATCTCGAAAACTTTGTCCCCCTTTATACCGGGCATGAGGTAATCCAGAAACACGATATCGATATCCTCGAACCCGCACATTTCGACGGCCTCCTCTCCGCTCGATACGGCGATTACCTGGTAACCCGCCGAGTCGAACGCCCTCGAGAGGAATTCCCGGATGGGGTCCTCGTCGTCGACAATGAGTATCCGCGTGTCCCCGAAGAACACCACTTCGCTCTGTTCATAGCGCGCGCCCTTTTCAGCTCCCAGCTCGGTGCGCGGGAACACCATGCATATCTCCTTGCCGCAGTCCTTTTCGCTCGTAATCGTGAGCAGTCCTCCGTGGCTCTGCATGATGCCGTATGCCACCGCAAGCCATAGTCCCGTGGCTTCCTTTCCTCCGCGGTCGTCGGCACCGTCCGCCGGGCTTAATCCGCCCATGAAAGGATGAATCGCCATATCGACCTGGTCGCGGGTCATGCCGATTCCGTTGTCCCTTATGCTCAGAATGACCTTCTCGTCCGAAAATTCGGTCGAGATCTCTATGAGGCCCGGCTCGTCCCGTTCGAGGGTGTGAATCGAGTTCTGCAACACATTGAGTATCGCCTCCCTGACCTGCTCGCGGTCAACGAGGACGCGGGGGATCTGCCCGTTTCGCACGGTAATCTCGGCCCCCTCCTTCTCTATAACGGACCTCTGCATTGAAACGACCTCGCCGACAATCTCGCCCAGTACATGATACTGCAACTTCGCGTTTCTGCCTTTTACGAAGACATTGAGGCTCTCGATGAGCCTGGCACCCCGCTCGGTCTGGCTGTCGATGACCGAGATCGCGTTTTGAATCGATTTCGATTCCGGGCTCTGCATGTTGATGAGCTCGGCGTATCCCTGGATCACCGCGAAAATGTTGTTAAACTCGTGCGCGACGCTTGATGATAGAACGCCAAGGCTCGTGATCTTTTCTGAATACATCTCCTCGGGGTTCACCGTTTCCATTCCCTGCAGTTCCGCGAGCTGCTCCCTGAAGAGCGCTGATGATCCGATGATCCTGCCGGCCAACTGGTAAAAATTTACGTTCTGCCGCTGCCGCGCGTGTTCGCCGACCTCGAACACCACCCCGATCATTCCCATCGTTTTATCGCCGCCGATCAGGGGTACGAGAACCGCCATCACCTCGAGGCCTTCCCGCACTTCAGCCTCGGACGCGGGGAGATAAATAACGTTCTTTTTCTTGATCGCCCTGCGTACCATGAGCGAGAAGTTGGGGAATGCGCCGATATGCCGGTCGAAACTCCCGCCGGCCTCGCCGATGAGCACCAGTTTTTCCTCCGACTCGATCGATATGTACCCGGCCGTGGAGAGCGGCGACATCTCCTTCTGAATGGCCTCGACGCAGCCCCTGAGGTACTCATCGACGTCCCGGGCCTTCTCGGCCCCGCCGAGGAGGGCCATCGCCAGCTCAAATTGCGGTTTGGTGAGCATCACGCCTTTCCGCTGGAGCCGAGTACGCCGGTGTTTTTCTGTTTGATCATCTTTATGAGTTCATCGCGCGCGGGCGCAAGGTATTTGCGGGGATCGAAATTGGACGGGTCCTTCGCCATCGCCTCCCGAATCTTTGCCGTCATGGCGAGACGACCATCGGAGTCGATGTTGATCTTGCAAACCGCCGACGCGGCGGCGCGGCGCAGCTGCTCTTCCGGCACGCCGAGGGCATCCTTGATTTTCCCTCCGTACCGGTTGATCGTCTGGACGTATTCCTGAACCACCGAAGACGCCCCGTGCAGCACGATCGGGAAGCCCGGGATGCGCCGCTCGACCTCCTCGAGGATGTCAAACCGCAGCTCGGGCACGCCGGCGCCCGGCTTGAACTTGTACGCGCCGTGGCTTGTCCCGATCGATATAGCCAGCGAATCGACCCCGGTCTTTTTTACAAAGTCCTCGACCTCGTCTGGCCTGGTATAATGCGTAACCTCCGACGAAACCTCGTCCTCTATTCCTGCGAGCACTCCGAGCTCGCCTTCCACGGTAACGTCATACCGGTGGGCGTATTCCACGACGCGCGTCGTAAGCTCGACGTTCTTCTCGTACGGCAGGTGCGATCCGTCGATCATCACCGAGGAAAAACCGTTTTCTATGCACGAAACGCACAGATCGTAGCTGTCTCCGTGGTCGAGGTGCAGAGCGATGGGGAGGCGCACGCCCATATCCTCCGACATTTTGACGGCGCCGAGCGCGAGGTAACGCAGGAGGGTCTCGTTGGCGTATTCCCGCGCGCCCTTTGACACCTGGATGATGACGGGGGAGCGAGTCTCCGCGCACGCTATGACGATCGCCTGCAGCTGTTCCATGTTGTTAAAATTATACGCGGGGATTGCGTATCCGCCCTTTACCGCCGCCTTGAACATCTCGCGGGTGTTTACAAGCCCCAGCTCCTTATAATTAACCATAGCCACCTCATGAGTTCTCTTTATATTTACCGCGCGTCGAAAACCTTAAACCGTACCCGTCCGCTCTTAAACCAGTCTTCGCGATATGTTTACTTGAAACGCCCTATGCCGACGGGTGTCAAGAAAGAAACCTGAACTTATAATCCAATTTGTGTAAATTTTAAGGTACGGTTCCGGCAGACTCATCTGACCTGCCGGTCGGCGTCCTATACCACGG
>JBFZEY010000268.1:0-3318 GCA_041306625.1 Spirochaetota bacterium
GTGCTCGAGCCCGTGGATTCGAAGAAGTGGCTGTCCATACCCATGTTGACGGTGAACAGGAATTTCGTGCCGTCGGGGGCCCGGTACAGGTGTATGCCGTGCGGAGTGAATACCCCCTTGAAATCGGTTTTAACCCGAACGGGCTTCGCTCCGGTTGTCGTGAGCGAATAGGAGACGATTCCGGCATTATGGACCGTTCCGGCCATGGCGGCCCTGCGGTCGGTAAAGGAAATGAGCGCCATGCCGGCCGAGCGATCGATGACGATGTCCTCGGGACCCGGAAAGCCCGTCACAGGTTCACACCGGTACAACGAGAACGGACTGATGCGCTTGAACTGTCCCGCGTTCCAGAGCGTCTTGACCGCGAACAGCGCTATCAATAGAACAGGAATCAGGATGACAAGGATCGTTTTCTTTACTTTCATCACTCCTCCCCCGGCGCCGTTTTTCGCGGCGACCGGATATGTCGTTATTTACGCTGGTCGAACCTTCGCCCGAAGATCATACCCGCGACGCCTATTTTAAGCATCTGGAGCGTCCCCCCGGCCACGCCCCATGCCTTTGCGTCGCGGTACATGCGCTCGACCGGGAATTCGCTACTGTAGCCGTATCCGCCGAAGACCTGCATGGCCTTGTCGGTCACGTCCACCACCATTTCGTTGGCGTACGCCTTGGCCATCGAAGCCTCATAAATGGAAGGAAGGCCCTGACCCGCCCCGGAGGCCGCCCGGTACACCAGGAGGCGCGCCGCGTCGAGCTTTGTTGCCATGTCTACCACCAGGAACTGGACGGCCTGGAACTCGCAGATGGGCCGCCCGAAGGCGTTGCGCTCCATGGCATAGGCCTTCGCCTCGTTAAGCGCTCCTCCGGCAACCCCCAGGCACATGGCGGCGTTGCCGCAGCGCTCGATGTCGAAGGTCCACATGAGCTTGCCGAAGTCCCCGGGCGGAACGACGAGGTTCTGCTTCGGCACGCGCACATCGTCGAAGAAGAGGTCGCACGACGGCATGCCGTGCAGTCCCATATAGCGCTCCTGCTTGCCGAAGCTGAATCCCGGCATGCCCTTTTCCACAAGGAGACCGCCGATGGCCTTGTAGCCCTTCGAATCGCCGAAGCGCGTGTAGACCATATAGTGGCTGGCGTGTCCGCCGCCGGTGATGAACGCCTTCCTTCCATTGAGTACGTACGAGTCCCCGTCCTCCACCGCCTTCGTGCTGAGCGAGGTGAGGTCGGACCCGACCTCCGGCTCGGTCATGCACACCGAGACGCTGAGTTTTCCGCTGCAGACACCCGGAAGGATCCGCTTCTTCTGTTCCTCCGTGCCAAAGAGGTCGATCACCCGGACCGGCCCCACGTTCGACTCGAACACAGGGGCGGCGATCATCGGGCTGAACTTCGCCAGTTCCTCGACCGCGAGGACGGCGTTTACCGCCGGCTGTCCGCCTCCCCCGTGCTCCGCCGAGAGCGTCATGCCAAGAAGCCCCATCTCCGCGTAGCGCTCGAGGAGCTCGAAGGGGAACTCGCACGACTCGTCGATCTTCTTCGCGAGATCCCTGAAATTCTCCCGCTCCCCCATGGTCCGGAGCGTTTCAACCAGCATCTTTTGTTCTTCGCTTAACGTGAAATCCATGCCTTCTCCTGTCTCTGCCGTTAGTGTCCGCTAAATAATGCGAGCGAGCTCTTTTAAGTCGCGCAGCTTCTCCATTCCCATCACCATATCGATGATCCTTTCCAGTTTCGCCGCGTCGCGTTTCCCCGCGAACCGGCGCAGCTTCGCCGCAAGGTCTTCCGCTTCCATCGGGTCGCGCGGGTCGCCTTTGGGAATATCGGTCTGTTTAACCAGCCGTCTGCCGTCCTTAAGTACTACTTCCACGCGGCTGGAGGTCTTGTCCGGATAGGCCTTGTTGAGCTCGTCGTCGGTACGGATCGAGACGCGTTTCGCCAGCTCGAGCACCGCGCCGTCGGCGATTCTGCGCTCGGTGAGCTGTCCCGGCCCCAGGTCGCCGTCGAGGATACAGACGGCGACGACGTAGGGGATGGAAAACTGCGCCGAGACGAAACTCCCCCCCTCGGGGACTCCCTTCCCGACCGCGAGCTCGGCAATCCCGTAGGTATGCACCGAGACCGAATCCACGTCGCCCGCCGTGAACGTATGCTCCCTGACGAGCTCCAGCGCCGACTGAGCCGCGCCGTGCGTGTGCCTGCACGCTGTATAGGGTTTAAAGTAAATGTCCATGATGGAATAGTGCTCGCCCAGCCCGTCCGTTATCCTCGCGCAGTTCGGATCGGCCTTCGAGGTTATCTGGGTAAAACCGCCTTTGAGCGCCGAGCCCTCGAGCACCTCGGGACAGCCGGTGATTCCCTTCGAGGCGAGGCCCGCCGCCATTATGCCTGCGCTCGCCGCCTGCCCGCCCTGCACGATTTTTATCGTGAATCCGCCCATCAGCTGTTCCGCCATCGAGAGCGGCAGGAGATAGCCGGCATTCCCGATTGCGTTCAGCATACCCGCCTCGTCCAGCCCCATGAGCTTTGCCGCGGCCGCCGCCGCGCCGAAGGTGCCGCAGGTGCCGGTGGGCAGAAACCCCGAAAGCGTGTGCCACGGATGCATGGCCGCGGCGGGCCGGTCGGCCGCCTCGTATCCTGCAACCACGGCCTCGATTACCTTCCTGCCGCCGAGCTTGAGGGACTCGGCCAGCACAAACGCGACCGGCAGCACCGCACACACCGGATGGTTCCCCCCGAAGCGAAGGCCGTCCTGCGCCTCGATGGCCTCGGCCGTGGTGCCGTTAATAAAGGCCGCGTTCTGCAACCCCGTCTTAAACCCGCAGCCGAGCGCGGTCGCCGCCTTCGGCCCGCCGAGCGATTCGACGTACTCCACGACCGCCTTCACCGCGTCGAGCTCGAGCGAACCGTAGATGTTCGCGATGTAATCGAGCACGCAGAGCTTGGCCTTGTGTATCACCTCGCCCGGCAGCGAATCGAATGAGACGTCCGAGCAGAAGCGCGCGAGTTTTTTCGTGTAGTCCATACCCACCTCCCGGTTAAGCCGTTTGCATGTATACCGTGAACAATTCGGGTTCCCCCGTGTGATCTCGTTTTTCCCCCGCCGAACGCGGGAGAGAAACCGTCCTCGCCGTGAAACGGCACTTCCAACAGTAGAGTTGTTGCTTTACTGAGTGTCATTGCGAGCCCCGGCCGGATCGGGGCGTGGCAATCTCATACAGTATCTGGTTTTTTTCCTATAACCTGTTGCCTTTTGAGATCGCCACGTCGGCCTGCGGCCTCCTCGCGATGGCATTTTTGTCAGTTATGCAACAA
>JBFZEY010000269.1:0-2603 GCA_041306625.1 Spirochaetota bacterium
AAGTTGAAGGGAATGTCCAGACGGAACGTGGGTGCGTTGGTCTTTTTTTCCACGTAGAGGTACGAGCTCATCCCGCCGTCGCAGGGAAGGTTCGACGTCACCACGGCCTTCACCGGCGGCAGGCAGCCTTTCTGGGTGATTCCTATGACCGCCTTCGGGAGACTGCAGATGTCCGAGGGCACTCCCTCGTTCTCCGCCGCATCTATGTACTCCTCCATGGCGTTCGGTTCCAGCATCGGAAGGAGTATGCCAAGCACCTCGGGCATCCACGGCGACAGCCCCATGGCTCGCAGAATCTCAGGAGGCACCATGTCCTCGTGCAGCACAAGGCGGTCCTGACGGTAGAAGATTCCCTCCAGGAGGTCAATGACCTCTTTCGTGATTGCATGCACCACCATCGATATCGCCTTGCGGTAATTTCCCGATCGCCCTTCCGTAAGCTTTGTGATGAGGCGGTTCACCTTCAGGAGGTGCCACAGCCACGGGTATCGCTTCAGGTCCATGTACATGTCGCAGGGCCCGTTCCTTATTCCCATCATCGCGATGTTAGCGAGATTTAAGAGCTTGTACTTCGATGTTACGGAGATGTCTGAAATTCCACGGTAACGCATATCACTTACCCATGCTTTCGATGAACGCCTGGATCCGCGTACGAAGCTGGCC
Organism: Spirochaetota bacterium; assembly: GCA_041306625.1. GTDB lineage: Bacteria > Spirochaetota > UBA4802 > UBA4802 > UBA5368 > MVZN01. The sequence goes on from JBFZEY010000269.1 coordinate 664, forward strand.
CTCGCCGCTCTGGCGGTATTCCCGTTCCAGCCTCAGGACAGCCACGCCTTCCTCGCGCAGCGCCGATACCAGTGCGCTCGATTCAATCCCCCAGGTGTCGCAGAACTTGATCGACTGGATGATGACGCCGTCCGCCGAGTATTCGCGCGCCGTTTTGATGATGTAGTCCTTCCTGTTCCTGAACTCAGCCATCATGCGGGGACAGCGGTTCCCGTTAAGAACCTGCCGCGCGAGGGCTTCAAACGGAGCGGTGGCGGTATCTATGGGTTCGAGTCCGGGAAGGGATCCGGTACAGTATCGGTCCGCAACCACGAGCCCTCCCTGTGATTCAATGATTTCAGTATAGCCGGGATCGTCGAGTGATCCTCCCACAAGCATGAGGCGCGCACGGTGGGTTTTCTCTGACGTCGATGACTCCAATTCCGTGCGAAAGTCCTTAATGATCTGCATGACATCCACCGCGGGCAGCACCTGCGCCGCCATAATCAGGCGGTGGAACACGGTCCCGTTTATACGCGGCTTTGGTTCCCTGCGAAGTTCTCCTAGTTCCCGCAGGGCCGCGCTTAATGAGTTCTCTTCTTCTATGGCCTTTTGCAGTGCCCGTTCGCCGGCATCGACACCGAAATGTTTTTCCAGTGCCGTCGCCAGCCGCTTCAGCTCATCGATCGTCCACTCCATTGACGCTTTGTTTATTTTATGCGGGATGTCGAGCATGTGGCTGAATTCCGGCTTGGCGGCGTATCCGAGGTTGTCATCAAGCCGGCGCATATGGTCACAGCAGGCGACGAAGACCCATCCACCCAGAAAATCGTAACGTCCTTCCATGGCGAATTCCAGGATGCTCCTGGTATAACTGCAGAGCACGCTTGAGAGATAAATGTCGGCGTTTTCGGTCCCCGATACTCCGGGGGCGCGCAATCTGACAGGGAAAAGCTTTCCCACGGAAAGGATCGCCCGCGGCACCATGCTGCAGGTATATCCCAGGGGCACCATCCCCTTCCCAAGCGCGTCATTGATCAACGCGTTGCGAGGATCTGAAAGAAGTTCCTGTAATTGCATCGTCAGGTTATTCATGCGGTCACGCTTTGCCGTCCCGGCGAAGATGACGGTTGGATGGATGTTTTCGATGATGGACGCAATAACGCAAACGGGCGGGTACGGCGCAAGGGAATCTTGGCCGTTCTTTCCCCGGCTGAATCAGAAAACATCAGAAGCCTTCGCATATGATACTGCAGTTGATAGATATCGTAGAAATAATCACCGCACGATCCAGAGACCGTTTCCATACTGAACGGTAGTTTCGTTTTTTTTTCGTCGCTCCATGTAAGCGAAGATGACCACGGGTTTATGGGTTTCAAGAAACTGCAAGGCTTCTTTTTCTGTTATCAGATCGAAGGCCCACCAGACGGCCATTTCGGCCACGTATTCGTTAATACTCCCGTCCCAGTAATAGGGTTGCAGGTCTTCATCCTGTGGACGCACCCCCGTCGATGTAGACGGGACTACTATCTCTATATAATTTGAAGGGGCAAAATCGGCATATCCCTGGTATCTCGTAAAAAGCTCGTACCGCTGCCCCAAAGACTGCCACCCATCCATCCGGTTGCCCGCGGTCGAGAGACCGAAAGGAGACCTCAGGAGACCGATCATCCGTGCTTCTTCCTCTTTTTCAAGAACGTAATCGTTCAGTTTTTTTATAATCCGAGGGTCGCCATTCATGTGGTGCATTGTACGGCACTGAATTCCTGATTCAAGCATTATTCCATACCTGAATTTTTGTTTACTCTCCTCATTTTTAACCTGTTAGCGATCTCCTTTGGGCCAATCTCAACATTAGAGTTGCTTCTTTACTCGATAATTTTACATAATTCCCCCGGCGCCTTGGGCTGCGGGAAAAAATAATCGCATAATCCAATCAAGAAAAAAGTCTAATGTAGTGG